>JBLHQQ010000061.1:0-10626 GCA_047625245.1 Candidatus Azotimanducaceae bacterium | reverse complement strand
TCATAAAGCTCGGTGACTCGAAAGTCGTTCGGATGTGTTTTGATCGTACCGCGACCGAGCGGCGCGCCATACGCTTTTGAATAGCAGTTCATTTCTCAATCGCCAATAACAAAACTACCGCCTCGGCCGCAACGCCTTCGGCACGACCTATAAAACCCAGCTTCTCTGTGGTGGTTGCCTTGACGCTGACTTGTCCAATTGAGGCACCTATGTCTTCCGCAATCGCTTCACGCATCGGCGCTATATAGGAGGCGACTCTTGGTGCCTGAGCGATCAAGGTAATGTCTGCATTACCCAGTTGATAACCTTCTCGTGATACCAGCTCCGTTACGTGCCGCAGCAGCACGCGACTATCGACGTTCTCAAATGTAGAATCCGTATCAGGAAAATGATGGCCAATATCCCCCAGGGCCAGTGCGCCTAACATGGCATCACAAAGAGCGTGAAGCACAACATCCCCATCGGAATGGGCAACCAGTTCTCGATGGTAAGGAACATCAACCCCGCCTAACCGAATAGTGCCATTTTCAATCTCTTCACCAAACTTGTGGACATCAAAGCCAGTGCCTATTCTCACAACGATTGCTCCAGCAAATACTCTGCAAAGGCGAGATCCTCGGGGGTGGTGATTTTGATATTGCGAGGACTGCCCGGGACTATCAATGGGTGCCTGCCCAGGGCTTCAATGGCCGAGGCCTCGTCCGTGACGATGAAACCCTTATCAAGGGCATTTAACAACGCAGTTTTGAGCAACCCAGCTTGAAAAAGCTGCGGCGTTTGAGCGTGCCAGTAGTGGTTCCGATCGGGGGTATTGATGACAGTTCTACCGGATTTCGTTTGTTTGAGTGTATCGATCACTGGCGTGGCCAAAAGTCCGCCATCTCCCCTTACACCTGCCTGCTCAATTAGCTCCAGGACATCCGTACTAACAAAAAGGGGGCGCACCGCATCGTGAACCAGGACAAGAGAATCAAATGGCAGGTTCAACGTCTCCAAACCGGCCAATACGGAATCAACTCTGGATACACCACCTGTTGCCATCACACACCTCTCGGCACTTGGTAATGTTCGCCACTGATCATCATCGTCACTAACGACCAGACAGAGGTTTTCCGGTTCCAGCAAAAGCAAACGACGTAGCGTACGTTCCAGAATCGGCTCGTTGCCTAATGACAAATACTGTTTGGGAGTTTCGCCACCCATTCGCAGACCTTTGCCTGCTGCTGGCACGACAATGCTAAAGCTATTCATCTACATGACAACGTTATGGTTGAGACTTGTCTTTTTCGACAAGCATGTAGAATGTTTCGTTGGGCTTAATCAAACCCCACTCGGTCCGGGCTTTTTCTTCCACCGCATCTAAACCATTTTTAAGGTCATAAATTTCAGCTTTTAATACCTCATTGCGGCGAACTTTATTTTGATTGCCGACTTCAATATGTACCACCTGCTTATCCAAGCCATCGACATGGGCGAAACTGGATTCACCAACCCACAGGCGGTATTGCAGTCCGATAAGGAGTGCAATGAAGACTGCTGTCACCGCCCGTCGTGTGGTCATCTGCTAAATTCTGCCATGCCTTTGTAAACTGCCGAAGACGAATCTTCAATTCGTAGCAGCCTATTGTATTTTGCTACTCGATCCGATCGACACAGGGACCCTGTCTTAATCTGCCCTGCTGCCGTTGCAACAGCTAAATCTGCAATCGTTGTGTCTTCTGTCTCACCGGAACGATGCGATATCACCGCGGTGTATCCAGCCGCTTTTGCCATTTGAATCGCTTCGAGTGTTTCCGACAAGGTTCCAATCTGATTGAATTTTATCAAAATTGAATTGGCAACTTTTTCGTCGATCCCTTTTCGTAAAATCTTAGGGTTCGTCACAAATAAATCGTCACCAACCAGCTGCACTTCGTTACCAACAGCTTTAGTGAGTTGCGCCCAACCGTCCCAGTCACTCTCGTCCATTCCATCTTCGATGGAAATGATGGGATACTTTCGAACTAGACCGGCGAGATAATCCGTGAAACCTGCGGAATCAAAACTCCGACCTTCGCTAGCCAAAACGTACTGGCCATTCTCATAAAATTCGGAAGCCGCACAATCGAGACCCAAATACACATCTTTCCCTGCGCTATAACCTGCCTTCTCTATGGCTTCCATAATGGCTTCGAGAGCGGCTTCATTGCTGGGCAAATCCGGCGCGAAACCGCCTTCGTCTCCTACTGCCGTACTCAAGCCTTTCTCTTTAAGTACCGATTTTAAGGTGTGAAATATCTCAGCGCCACAGCGCAAGGCTTCGGAGAAGTTCGCAGCACCGACGGGCAGCACCATAAACTCTTGTATATCGACGCTGTTATCTGCATGTTCGCCGCCGTTCAAAATATTCATCATCGGCACAGGCATGCTGTAACGACCGGGGCTGCCATCTAGTTCTGCGAGGTATTCGTACAATTCCATTTTCTTGGTTTTTGCAGCAGCGCTTGCTGCTGCAAGAGAAACAGCTAAAATCGCATTTGCTCCGAGAGAGCCCTTGTTTTCTGTGCCATCCATCTCGATCATGCGCTCATCGAGGTGTTTTTGATTTTCGACATCCAGGCCGAGCAACGGCTCTCGAATTCGACGGTTTACATTCTCGACTGCCTGCAAGACCCCTTTACCAAAATATCGCTTGGGATCATTATCACGAAGCTCCAGTGCTTCTCTCGACCCAGTTGAGGCACCTGAGGGAACACAGGCCGACCCTACCGAGCCGTCCTCTAGTTCGATTTCCGCCTCAATTGTTGGGTTACCACGAGAATCGAGAATCTCTCTGGCTCTAATATCGATTATTTCAGTCACTCAGGTGCTCCAAATCGTAATCCTGGGTCAAGACGCTATGTCTTGAGGTGAATTGTCTTGAGGTGAATTGTCTTGAGGTGAACTTTGTTGTTGTGAATAATTATCCTCTGGCATGGTGTTGGATTTTACAATGCCATCAAATTCTTTCAGAAGTGTGAGCAATTCCTTCATTCGACCAAGCGGCCAGGAATTTGGTCCGTCGCTAAGGGCTTCATCTGGGTTTGGATGAGTTTCCATGAATATCCCGTGTACACCAACCGCAACCGCGGCACGAGCAAGTACCGGTACCATTTCTCTTTGACCGCCGGAACTCGCTCCTTCCCCGCCAGGAAGCTGCACGCTATGAGTGGCATCAAAAACCACTGGGCAGCCAATTTTCTTCATTACAGAAAGCGATCGCATATCGGATACAAGATTGTTGTAGCCGAAGCTAACACCACGTTCGCACACCATAATGTTCTCGTTACCTGTGGCGCGCGCTTTTTCGACGACGTGCACCATATCCCAGGGTGCAAGAAACTGGCCTTTCTTAATGTTCACTGGCAAACCAGCAGAGGCAACCTTTTGGATGTAATTTGTTTGTCGACAGAGAAACGCGGGGGTCTGCATAACGGAAACCACCTCAGCGACTTCGTCGATCGGCGTGTCCTCATGTACATCGGTTAAGATCGGTAGCTTCAGATCGTCTTTGACCTTTTGCAAAACCTTCAGTCCTGCATCTAAACCGGGACCTCGAAAACTATTACCTGAAGAACGATTGGCCTTATCAAAAGATGATTTGTAAATAAGAAAGATGCCCAGCGCCTCGCAGATTTCCTTCAATTCACCAGCGGTGTCCATGGCCATTTGTTCGGACTCGACTACGCAAGTCCCGGCAATCAAAAATAGAGGCGATGTATCCGTCACTGAAAATCCACAAAGGTTCATGATTTGGCCTCTTTTATCTGATCAGGTTGTTTGTGCTCGATGGCTGCTGTAATAAAACTCTTGAAAAGTGGATGGCCATCTCTCGGGGTCGACGTAAACTCCGGGTGAAATTGACTGGCGACGAACCAGGGATGGTCTTTCACCTCGATCACTTCAACCAGGCTGTTATCCGCTGATCGTCCGGCGATTCTAAGACCGGCCTCTTCGAGTTGAGCGACATAACGATTGTTCACTTCATAACGATGTCGATGCCGTTCTTTGATGACGTCATTGCCGTATATTTTTTGAGTTAACGAGTCGCTGGACAATTGGCAAGCCTGTTCGCCCATTCTCATCGTGCCACCGAGATTGGAATCAATATCTCGGAATTCGGTATTGCCGTCCTCGTTCACCCATTCAGTAATGAGCCCGATAATGGGATGTGGCGTATTGGGATTGTTTTCTGTCGTATCAGCACCCTCGAGTCCGCAGACATTTCGAGCGTATTCAATGATGGCCGCATGCAACCCATAACAAATGCCCAGAAAGGGGATTTTTTGAGTTCTGGCATAACCCGCCGCAGCAATTTTACCCTCGAATCCCCGCGCACCAAATCCACCGGGCACCAAAATAGCATCAGCATCGGATAGTATCTCAACACCTTTTTGTTCAAGTTCTTCTGAATCTAGAAAGGTTATATCAACGTCGGTACTGGTATGGATACCGGCATGGAGCAGCGCCTCATTTAACGATTTATAGGCATCTAGCAACTCCATATACTTGCCGACCATATAGAGCTTAATTTTATGCTTCGGGTTTCTTTGCGCCTCAACCACTCGGTCCCACTCAGAAAGGTCGGCCTGAGGACATTCAATCCGTAATAGATCGACCACAATTTCATCGAGCTTTTCGCGGTGCAATAGTGAAGGAATTTGATATATCGATTCAGCATCGAGAAGCGGGATAACCGCTCTCGGTTCGACATTAGTAAATAGCGCGATCTTATCTCGCGATTGTCGAGGGATTTCATGATCGGATCGGACAATCAGAATATCTGGCTGAAGACCGATAGAGCGCAATTCTTTCACTGAGTGTTGGGTCGGTTTCGTTTTGGTTTCACCTGCTGTCACAATGTAAGGCACCAGCGTCAGGTGAATTAAGATCGCATTTTTGGCGCCGACCTCAAATCGCAGTTGTCGCGCCGCTTCAAGAAAAGGCTGTGACTCGATATCACCGACGGTGCCGCCAACTTCAACAATAGCGACATCACTGTCACCCGCACCTTCTCTAATACGCTGCTTGATCATATCGGTAATATGAGGAATCACCTGAATCGTTGCACCAAGGTAATCACCCCGGCGTTCCTTGGCGATCACATCAGCGTAGACCTGACCTGTAGTGAAGTTGTTTTTCTCGGTCATGGTGGTACGTACAAACCGTTCATAGTGCCCGAGATCTAAATCTGTCTCGGTGCCATCGACGGTGACGTAAACCTCGCCATGCTGAAGTGGGCTCATGGTGCCCGGATCGACGTTAATATACGGATCCAGCTTGAGCATGGTGATGCTCAATCCCCGGGCTTCTAAAATAGCGCCAAGGGACGCAGCGGCAATGCCTTTTCCTAAAGAGGAAACGACCCCACCAGTAACAAATATAAAGCGTGTCATTGAATTTCCATCACGAATTGATGGTCACAGGGGCATGACCAAGATGGGATTGTAGATTACCACTCATGTCCTGTTCGCTCAATCTGAATATCGATTTTCGCGCTTACGATTATGATGCTGTGGTCGCCAATGAATATCGGTGCCTTCTGCGCCAGATGAGACCTTTGCGAGGTCTCCAGCAACCATATCGATGCCCCAGGCGCCTATTCCACAAATACCAACCATTTGATCGCCGTCAAAGACAAGGGGAATCTGGTTTCTGACAAGAGGTGGATAGCCAGATTCTTGAAAGAGGTTTTTTAGGGTTCGATGATGTCCGTTGATCAGCAACTTATCGCCATCTCGCCGGGTTCTGAATCGCAACTGCGCAACAGGGACAGACACGCCTTGCCCCTTAACAACATTGGCGGCAATCAAGCCTGCACCAAAAGGCTTATGCTCTCCTAGAGTCGCCACCCAATCTGACTCGGCAATAGCCTGCTTGTCGATCAGCACCAACCGCGATCGAAATCGTTGCCAGCAGTAGTGGCCTAGCTCAAAAATGGGCGATTCGGCACTTTGAGAGCACAAAATTCGAACTGCATCTTGTAATGTTTGCCCTCCAGGTACTCGATCGCGATTTACGGTCCTAAACCAGTAACGCAGCAGTGCAACCTGCCTAGTCTCCGGTAGCTCGAAAAAACTTGGGAAATCGATACAATCTGCAGCGCTGGACATGGCCACAAAGTCAGATTTCGCTTCCATCTCCAGGTGATTCAAGTGGCCACTTGCGCGTGCCCACTGCTCGACTAATGTGTCATTAAACTCAGGCCAACGCTGGGATAGCCCAGGAATGACCTTCCGACGCAGATAGTTTCGATCATGTTTAGTATCCTCGTTGCTTGCATCTTCAATCCATTGCAAACCCTGCTCTAGGGCGTAGCGACGCAGGTTATCGCGACTTTGGTGAAGCAAGGGTCGCAACAACCGACCGAGACCCAGGGCTCTCTCGGCAGGCATGCCCTGAATACCAAGCGGCGCTCTTCCAGACATCATGTTAAGCAGAATGGTTTCCACCTGATCATCCTGATGATGACCCATGACCAGCAGGTCATCACTTTGCACTTCAAGCTCAAACACCTGATAGCGTGCTGCGCGTGCATTTGTCTCTAGACTACCTAGCTGTTTCACAGTCACTCGAAATGCCATCAAGGGTATTTTCAGCTGGTCACAAATGGATTCGCAGTGAGCTTGCCAGTCATTCGCGCTGGAGTTAAGACCATGATTCACATGCAGCGCTTCGACGGGATGACTCAATTGATTCTGCAAAAGATGTAACAGGACGTGGGAATCGCACCCGCCACTGTAGGCGACGATGATTCTACCAGGCACAGATTCCAGCATTGATCGGTCTGCTGGGACTAACATCACGGACTAATAGTCCAGAAAAACCCGTTCGTCGCCATATCGATCCCGTAGATTCTGAATAAGGTCATCGGCAGGAGAGACACGCCAGGCATCGCCTAGGGTGACTTCCGCTTCCGCTTCTTCTCGTACGTAGGCTATGGATATCGGGCATCCCTGACCCGCCACACCTCTAAACGGGGTGAGCAGTTTTGCCAGCTCATCGGTGAAATTATCCTCCAGATCAGCACCGATCAAGCGCAGTTTCAGGCGCTTTACGGCCTGTTGCCGCGCTTGCGCAATATCTCGCACGTCTATCGCTTTCATTTGCATTCCGCCGACAAATTCACTGAATGATACTTCGCCTTTGCAAACCACAATGATGCCTACTTCCAGCTTTCCCTGGAGACGCTCGTACAACTCTGGGAATATCCGAACTTCAATCTTGCCACTTCGATCTTCAAGCACCAAATCAGCCCTGGGCTCGCCGCTCATGGTTTTCCTTGGGAAAATACTGGTGATCAACCCCAGAATCTTTTGTTCTTTACCTGCCCTTATCTCTGAGATTCTTGCTTTTGTCAGATGCCGAGCCTCATCTTTGTACTGGTCCACCGGGTGACCTGTTAGATAATAACCAAGCGTCGCCTTCTCACGTTGCAATCGATCCAACATGCGCAGGTTTTCTAAGCCATTAAAATGATTGTAGGCGCAATCGGAATCCGCGCTGATCAATCCCTCACCAAACAGATCCATCAGCCCACCGTCGTGGTTACGGGCCTTCTGTTCAGCCATCTTTACGGCATCGACATGGTTCGCCAGTAAAAGTGCACGCCGATAATCAATTTTCTTCTGAGGTTCGGTTTGACCACCAAACTCAGCCAACAAATCTAGAGCACCACTACCAATGAGGGCTTCAATCGCTCGCTTGTTCAAGCGCCTGGGGTCAACACGATCACAGAGATCATAAAGATCTTTGAAATTGCCTTGTTCGCTTCGGCTCTCAACAATTGCCGAGACAGGACCCTCGCCCATGCCTTTGATCGCCCCGAGCCCATAGATCATGCTTTTGGGTGTGTCGGCGACAAACCTAAAATTACCTCGGTTCACATTCGGAGGAGATATCGGGACGCCAATTGCACGACACTCTTCAACATTAATCACCACCTTATCGGTGGTCTGCATATCCGCCGAGAGCACAGCTGCCATAAAGTCCGCGGGGAAATAGTGTTTGAGCCAGGCAGTTTGATAAGCAAGCCAAGCGTAAGCAACAGAGTGTGGTTTGTTAAAACCATAACCTGCAAATTTTTCCATGATGTCAAAAATTCGGCCGGCCTGGTCTTTATCAACGTTGTTCTTCTCCGCGCCAGAAATAAAGGTGCCTCGCTGCTTGGCCATTTCTTCTGGTTTCTTCTTTCCCATGGCCCGCCGCAGCAGGTCCGCATCCGCCAGGCTGTAGCCTGCCAGAACCTGAGAGATCTGCATGACCTGTTCCTGGTATAGCATCACGCCGTACGTATCTTTTAGCACTGGCTCTAAACTTGGGTGCAGGTAGTCGACCTCTTCATCACCACGTTTGCGTTTAATGAAATCAGGCGCTAGCTCCAGAGGACCCGGGCGGAACAGTGCAACCAAAGCCACAATGTCTCCAAACCGATCAGGCCGAACCTGTTTCATCAAATCTTTCATGCCTCGTGATTCCAGCTGGAAAACCGCCGTGGTTTTACTGGCCTTAAAGTTCTCATAGATAGCCGGGTCTTCCAGTGAAATCGCCGAAATGTCTATAGGTGCTTCGTCATTGTTCGCTTTGCGGTGATTAATGCTCTTTACCGCATTATCAATGATCGTCAGAGTTCGAAGCCCCAGGAAATCAAACTTGACGAGACCCGCCTGCTCAACATCGTCCTTATCGAACTGGGTGATTAAGCTGCCGCCCGCCTCATCGCAATAGACAGGTGAGAAATCACTAATTTTGGTCGGGGCGATCACCACTCCACCGGCATGCTTGCCGACGTTTCTAGCCAGGCCTTCAAGCTTGAAGGCCATTTCCATAATCTCACCGGCATCCTCATTGGTGTTAACGAACTCCCGCAACAACGGCTCGTCCTCCATGGCTTTGGTTAATGTAATGCCTGGATCAAAAGGAATCAGTTTCGAAAGTTTGTCCGCCAGCCCATAGGGTTTCCCCTGCACCCTCGCCACATCTCGCACCACGGCCTTGGCTGCCATGGTGCCGAAGGTAATGATCTGAGAAACCGCATTCCGACCGTATAGCTCAGAGACGTGTTGGATTACGCGGTCACGACCATCCATACAGAAATCAATGTCAAAATCCGGCATGGAAACCCGCTCTGGATTTAAGAACCGCTCAAACAGCAGATTGTATTCGAGAGGATCAACGTCACAAATATTTAGCACGTAGGCCACCAGAGACGCCGCTCCAGAACCTCGACCAGGGCCGACAGGAATGTCGTTCTCTTTTGCCCATTGGATAAACTCCATCACGATCAGGAAGTATCCGGGGAACCCCATCTTGTTGATGACACCTAATTCAAAAGCGAGCCGGTCATCGTAGGCTTTACGCTTCTCAGCATAGTCTGGGTCTGAGGAATCAAGAATTTTACTGAGCCGTTCATTAAGGCCTTGTTCCGAGACCTCACAGAAATAGGATTCTGTAGTGTGACTCTTGGGAATCGGATACTCCGGAAGAAAATACTCTCCCAGCAGGATTTCAACACTGCAACGACGAGCAATTTCGACGGCATTTTCGAGCGCTTCGGGAATGTCAGCAAAAAGTTCAGCCATCTGCTGCGGCGACTTCAGGTACTGTTCTTCGCTATAGCGTTTCTCTCGGCGCGGATCGTCCAGGGTATGGCTGTCATAAATACAGACTCGCACCTCATGGGCTTCGAATTCTTCCTGATCAAGAAACCGAACATCGTTGGTCGCCACAACCGGACAAGAGAGGTCAACAGCAAGCTTCACTGCCTCAACAATGTAGGCTTCTTCGTTTTCTCGGCCGGTGCGTTGCAACTCCAAATAATAGCGGTCTGGATAAATTGCCATCCAACGCTCCGCTGCTGCCCTGGCAAGCTCATACTTTCCTGCCAATAGCAGTTGACCCACATCTCCAAAACGGCCGCCAGAAAGAGCAATTAGCCCCTCGGGCTGCTCCGCTAACCATGCCTGTTCAATGCCGACCTTTCCCAGCTTCTGGCCTTCAAGGTAACCTCGAGAAAGCAGTTCCGACAAATTCCGATAGCCCGCCTCATTAGCTGCAATCAAAACCAGGGGCGTCGGCTCAAGACCCGGCATGGAAGCAGGAACACTGACATCCGCTGCAACCAATGGTTTGATTCCACGGCTATTTGCAGCGTTATAAAACTTGATTAAGCCGAAAACATTATTGATGTCGGTCATAGCGACCGCGGGCATCTGCATCTCGGCACAGGCAGCAGCCAGAGGCTTGATACGGACCATGCCGTCGCTGAGGGAATACTCTGAATGGAGACGCAGATGAACAAAAGGCTGAACAAATGGCTGGACAAAAGTTGAGGTCATTCAGAGGGCTTGGAACAGGTTAAAAACAGGAATTCATCATAGCGGAGCTATCCCGCAAACGAAACTAGAGAACGAAACCAGGGCTTATCTTGTATGGCTGAAACCGCAAGCCCTTTACTCAAAGGTTCTTTCTGCCAGGTATCCAGATCATCTATCAGCAACATTAAATGTAGGTGGTCATTCTTCTGCACCCAGTTAATGTTGGGATCAGCATCATCAACTAATTTCAAATGCAGTACTTGCTCGCCAATCTCGACGCCGGCATAAAAGT
>JBLHQQ010000060.1:0-10698 GCA_047625245.1 Candidatus Azotimanducaceae bacterium | reverse complement strand
CCACCAATACCGACGCAACTACTCTGACCAAAACCGAGATCGGTAGTTTGCTTAACCGCCTCATAGGTGAGCGTGCCGGACCGGGAAACAATACCAACCTTGCCAGGCAAATGAATCACACCAGGCATGATGCCAATTTTACATTCGCCGGGTGTAATCACTCCGGGACAGTTTGGCCCAATCAATCGAACATTGGTGTTATCCAGCGCTGCTTTGACCGCCAACATATCGAGCGTCGGTAAACCCTCAGTAATGCAAACGATCAGTTCAATACCCGCTTCCGCGGCTTCAATAATTCCGTCCTTCGCAAAAGGTGCTGGTACGTAAATCACAGATGCCGTTGCACCGGTTGCTTCGACCGCTTCTCGAACGCTGTTAAATACCGGCAATCCTAGATGCTGCTGACCACCCTTGCCTGGAGTGATACCACCGACCATTTTTGTTCCGTAGGCGATGGCTTGTTCAGAGTGCAGCGTTCCCTGAGAACCAGTAAAGCCCTGACAAATTACTTTAGTGTTCTTGTCGATTAAAATACTCATGCTGCACCTCCTACTGCTTTCACCGCTTGCTCAACGGCGTCCGTCAAACTGGTCGCGGCGATGATATCTACATCACTTTCTGACAGGGTTTTCACTCCAACCTCTGCATTATTTCCTTCGAAGCGAACAACGACCGGTACCGTCACACCCACTTCTTTTACCGCCCCAATAATACCGTCTGCGATAACGTCACAACGTACGATGCCACCAAAAATATTGATCAGTACGGCTTTCACGTTACTGTCAGACAGGATGATTTTGAATGCTTCACTGACTGTTTCTTTGGTCGCGCCGCCTCCGACATCAAGGAAGTTTGCTGGTTGACCACCGTGCAACTTGACCAGGTCCATGGTGCCCATTGCCAAACCGGCACCGTTCACCATACAGCCGATATTGCCTTCCAAAGCGACGTAGTTCAGATCAAATTCTGAGGCTTGATTCTCACGATCATCTTCCTGGCTCGGGTCTCGCATCGTTGCCAGCTTCTTCTGCCTGTAAAGCGCGTTACCATCAATGGCAACCTTGGCATCAAGGCAATGGATATCTCCTGCTTTGGTCACCACCAACGGATTAATTTCTAGTAATGCTAAGTCGCATTCAATAAATAATTTTGACAGGGTGACGAAAACATTAGCGAACTGGTTAACTTGCTTTCCTGATAGTCCCAACTGGAACGCTAGATCTCGTCCCTGGTAGGCCTGACCACCGAGAGCCGGGTCAATCGTAGCGCGAAGAATTTTCTCTGGCGTTTCTTCTGCTACCTTCTCAATTTCGACACCACCTTCCGTCGATGCCATAAAAACAACTCGGCGCGAGGAACGATCAATCACCGCACCTAAATAAAGTTCGGTCTCGATGTCAGTACAGTCTTCGATATAGATCTTGCTGACAGGCTGACCTTTGGCGTCAGTCTGGAAAGTGACGATGTTGGTGCCAATATGCTGATCGCAGAACTCTCGGATTTCTGCCTCTGACTTCACAAGTTTCACGCCACCGGCCTTACCCCGACCACCAGCGTGCACTTGTACTTTGATTACCCATATATCACCGCCTAGTTCTTTGGCTGCAGCAACAGCCTCATCCGCGGTGTCTACGGCAATACCTTTAGAAACCGGTAGCCCATATTCGGCAAACAACTGTTTAGCCTGATATTCGTGAAGGTTCATAGATCTAGATTCCCCTAGTTAGTAGGAAGTAATGAAAAATTAGTTTGTGTTACTTTTTCTTCGGTTTTCGGTTGGCGATATGTATCGCATGCCCCGCCACTGCTAATGCCGCTTCATGTAAGCCTTCGGACAGAGTCGGGTGGGCAAACATCGTCAGCCCTAGATCTTCCGCACTGGAGCCAAACTCCATTGCGATTACCGCTTCTGCGATGATCTCGGAAACATGACCACCGACCATATGAACACCAAGAATTCTGTCGGTCTCAGCATCTGCGATGACCTTGATCACCCCCGCTGTGTCATTGGAAGCCATCGCACGACCACTGGCCGCCATCGGAAAGCTACCAACTTTGTAGTCCTCTCCTGCTGCTTTAAGCTCCTGCTCAGTCTTACCTACCCATGCCACTTCAGGATTTGTGTAGATAACCGACGGCACACAGTCGTAGTTAACCACCGGTTTATGTCCCGCGATTCTTTCCGCAACCATTATGCCTTCTTCCATGCCTTTATGGGCCAGCATCGGGCCTCTGACAACGTCACCCACGGCATAGACCCCAGGAGCATTGGTCACACATAAATCATTCACATAAATGAAACCTCGTTCGTCAAGATCAACGCCACTATCACCAGAAAGAAGATCTTCAGTAAACGGCCGACGCCCAACAGCGACAATCAGCTTGTCGAAAGTTTCGGTTTTCTCACCATCAGAGTCAGTATAGGTCACGGTAACTTTTTTACCTTTAACGGCGCTGCCAGTGACCCGGGCCCCTAACCTGATGTCCATGCCCTGCTTTTTAAATTGTTTCGCTGTTTCTTTGGCAATTTGCTGATCTGCCATCGGCAGAAAATCATCTAAAGCTTCGAGCACAACCACTTCAGATCCAAGCCAATTCCAAACACTGCCGAGCTCAAGTCCAATCACCCCAGCACCTATCACACCAAGTCGTTTCGGTACTGACTGAAACTCTAAGGCGCCGGTCGAATCGACCACAATATCGTCGACTAAGGGGCAAGGCGGAATGTTAATAGGTACAGAACCCGTCGCAATAATGATGCTTTCGGCTTCGAGCTTCTCGACCGTGCCATCGTGCAAGGTGACATCAACCTGTCTACCGGCATTCAGGCGAGCAGAACCTTCGTAAGCTGTCACGCCGTTAGATTTCAGCAACCCTGATACGCCTTTGGTTAGGTTCAGAACAATCTCATCTTTTCGAGCGATCATTTTGGGCACGTCAATTTTAATACCCGTGGCCTTAATGCCAATCTCTTCAAAATGTTCATTTGCTTCGAAGAATTTGTGTGACGTATTTAGCAGAGCCTTAGAGGGGATGCAGCCGACATTGAGACAGGTGCCTCCAAACGCAGGGTCACCTTGTTTGTTTATCCACTTATCCACGCAGGCAGTATTTAATCCTTCCTGGGCGGCTCGAATGGCAGCGTGGTAACCCGCAGGTCCTCCACCTAAAACAATGACATCAAACTTACTCATGAAAATCTCTCCGGCTTATATATCGAGCAGAATACGTGCAGGCTCTTCAAGGAAGTCCTTGATGGTGACCAGGAATCGAACTGCCTCTTGACCATCAATCAGTCGATGATCGTAGGACAATGCAAGATACATCATGGGTCTAATTTTTACTTCGCCATTTACGGCCATGGGGCGCTCCTGAATCTTATGCATACCCAGAATGGCGGTTTGTGGCGGATTGAGAATGGGAGTTGAAAGCAAGGAACCGAACACACCACCATTAGATATGGTGAACGTGCCGCCCGTCATCTCGTCGATGCTGAGCTTATTTTCCTTTGCTTTAGTGCCGTACTCTCGAATGCGGTTCTCGATCTCTGCAAGGGTCAAACTATCAGAATCACGGATAATAGGTACAACCAAACCTCTGGGAGAGCCCACTGCTACACCAATATCCTGGTAGCCGTGATAAACAACATCGTTCCCGTCAATGGATGCATTCACCGCGGGAAATCGCTTTAAAGCTTCAATACTGGCCCGAACAAAGAAAGACATGAAACCTAACCGCGTACCATTATGAGCCTTCTCAAAAGCAGCTTTATATTGCTCGCGTAAGTCCATGATCGCCGTCATGTCGACCTCATTAAAGGTCGTTAAAATCGCGGCGGTTTGCTGCGCTTCAAGCAGCCGTCTCGCAACACTGGCTCGAAGGCGAGTCATCGGCACTCGACGCTCAACTCTGCCGTCAACGATAGGCGTTTGCGCAATAGACTCCTGAACACTCGATGCTGGCGCTGCTGGTACTGTTTCACTTTCTAAGCTGGCAACCGCACTGAGTACGTCTTCCTTCGTGATACGGCCACCTTTACCGGTACCCGCTATTTTGGTCACATCCATCTTGTTTTCTTGCGCAATTTTCTTTGCTGCTGGGCTCGCAATCGCGTCTTCGACTACCTCAGCTATGGGTGCCGCTGCTGTCTCAGCCTCTGGCTCAGACGTCTCGGAAGCAGGACTAGGCGCTGCAGCACTGGCTCCCTCTTTGAGGGTAGCGAGCACTTCTTCAGCAAGGACAGTGTCACCATCGTTTTTAAATATTTCCGTTATCGAACCGTCGGCAGGCGCAACAACCTCCAAAACGACCTTGTCGGTTTCAATATCGACGAGAACCTGATCTCGCGTTACCGCTTCCCCAACCTTCACATGCCACGCAGCAATCTCACCGTCGGCTATAGATTCAGGAAATTCTGGTGCTTTTATGTCAATCATAGTGCTTCCTTTAAATACACACTTATCACGTTTAATTATTCTCGCCGTAGAGGGCTGACTGTACGAAGGCTTCTAATTGTTGAATGTGCAGCGACATGTAACCCGCTGCTGCTGCTGCGGAAGGTTCTCGCCCTGCATATTGTAAACTGAGCCCAGGAAAAACCTGATTCACAACCCGACGCATGTGATGCTGACTGCTATACCAGGCGCCCTGGTTCATAGGTTCTTCTTGACACCAGACTGCACTGCTGAGGTTTTTGTATTGGCCCACAATTTCTAGCATTTGATCTTCTGGGAATGGATACAACTGCTCTATTCTCACGATGGACACGTGTTCTAAACCGTCTTCAGTTCGCTTTGATAACAGATCATAATAAACTTTTCCGGAACACAAAATTATTCGTGTCACATCATCTGGGTTGCTCGCGCCATGATCAGCGATTGCGTTTTTAAACTCACCGTCACAAAGATCTTCTAAAGAGCTAAT
This sequence comes from Candidatus Azotimanducaceae bacterium, assembly GCA_047625245.1. Classification (GTDB taxonomy): domain Bacteria; phylum Pseudomonadota; class Gammaproteobacteria; order Pseudomonadales; family Azotimanducaceae; genus JAHRVQ01. The sequence goes on along the minus strand of JBLHQQ010000060.1, from coordinate 5,775 downwards.
TGCCTGCTTATGTCGCAACAAACTCTTGGGTGACATAATAATCAGGGGCCGACGCAATGGTCGAATCGCCTGCCGCCGCAATAAATGATAAATCTGCGCCGGTGTTGTTGGCACGCATACTTGCACGTTATGTTCAGCACAAAGCTGCAAATACCGTTCTAATCTTGCCGAGCTGTGTTCTGGGCCCGCGCCTTCATAACCGTGTGGTAACAACATTGTTAGGCCGCAAAGTCGACCCCATTTGTGTTCACCACTAGTAATGAATTGATCTATGACCACCTGCGCACCGTTAGCGAAATCGCCAAACTGCGCCTCCCAAATCACGAGAGTATCGGGACTGGTTGTAGCATAACCATATTCAAATGCCACCACTGCCTCTTCTGACAGGAAGGAATCGTAAAGTTTGAATATACCTTCCTCACCAACTTTAGTAAGGGGCGAGTGTTCCAAACCTTCTTTCTGATCATGAAGCACTGCATGCCGATGGGAAAACGTACCGCGTCCAACATCCTGCCCTGTGAGGCGAATTTTATACCCCTGATCAAGCAAGGTGGCATAGGACATAATTTCGGCATAACCCCAATTGATTGGCGTTGCCCCAGCCGTCATCTTCTTCCGGTCATCGATAATCTTGCTAACTTGCTTTTGTAAAACGAAACCTTCGGGCAGCACATCAAGGCTATTGGCGAGGGCTTGAAAATCTTTTAGTGGGAAGCTGGTATCAGCGGCGGCAGTCCATTCATGGTTTAGATAAGGATGCCAATCTACAAACATCGAGGTGTCTGGCTCCGTGAGGTAATCCCAGGCTACGGCATTACCAACATCAAGAGCATCTCGATAAGCGTCAATGCGCCGCAGATACTCTTCTTCTGCTATAGCACCTTCAGCAATGGCCTTTTTTGCAAAAAGCGCGAGCGTTGTCGGATGCTTGCGGATTTTATGATACATAATGGGTTGAGTAATCGATGGCTCATCGCCTTCGTTGTGTCCTCGACGTCGATAGCAAACCATGTCAATCACGACATCCTTCTTGAACTCCATTCGGTAGTCCACTGCCAATTGAGACACAAACAGCACTGCTTCTGGATCATCGCCGTTAACATGAAAGATTGGTGCCTGAACCATCTTCGCAATTTCTGTGCAGTAACGGGTAGACCGGGCATCTTCTCGGCGACTAATCGTGTAACCAATTTGATTATTAATGATGACGTGAATGGTGCCACCGGTATAAAAACCACGGGTTTGTGACATCTGAAAGGTTTCCATTACGACGCCCTGTCCTGCAAACGCAGCATCACCATGTATGTTAATGGCTAAAACTTTGTCGCCCAGGGTATCGTTACGGCGATCCTGTCGAGCTCGAACAGAACCCTCAATGACCGGAGCCGCAATTTCTAGATGCGAGGGGTTAAATCCCAATGCTATATGCATTTCGCCACCCGGCGTAATTAGGTTTGACGAGAACCCCTGATGGTATTTTACGTCTCCGGAACCAAAGCCCGGGGTGTAACGGCCCTCAAACTCATCAAAAAGTTCAGCTGGATTTTTACCGAGCAGGTTTACTAGGACATTAATTCGGCCCCGGTGAGCCATGCCTATCACCGTTTCTCGAACACCGGCGGTGCCGGAACGATGGATTAATTCTGCCAGGCAGGGAATAAAACTTTCGCCACCTTCCAATCCGAATCGTTTCGTGCCCGGATATTTTTTGCCGAGATATTTTTCAAGGCCTTCTGCGGCAATCAACCGATCCAGCAAGCGTCTTTTCACACCATTTGAATAACTGGGGTTTGAACGAGCGGATTCCATTCTCTGCTGAACCCATAGCTGTTCAGCATCATCAGTGATGTGCATATATTCAGCGCCTACGGAATCACAATAGGTTTGCTCCAACGCTTCTATGATGTCTTTTAAGGTTGCTTCCTTGTTGCCGAAGAACAAGGTGCCTGTCTGAAATTGGGTATCAAGATCTGCCTCAGATAATCCATGGTGATCAAGATCCAACGCCGGAACCGGCTGTTTCTCTTCTAACTCGAGTGGATCTAGGTTTGCTTTGAGGTGACCCCGTCGTCGGTACCCGGAGATCAATTCACCGACGGCAAATTGTTTACGTTCAAAATCCGAATGAATGGCACTTGCAGGTATCGGTGTGACGCGAGCCTGATTTTTTGAAAGTAGCAGGAAATGGTCGCGAATCGTCGAGTGAGATAGGTCATTAGAGACCGCGCCCTCGACTCTGGGTAGTGTTTGGAAATAACTTCGCCACTGATCGGGCACAGATGCCGGGTCAGACAAGTACTGTTCGTAGAGTTCCTCTACATAAGAGGCATTACCACCGGAAATGTGACCGCTACGCCACAGCCTTTCCATGTTGCTTTCTTGCATTTCGCTCGACACTCCTTGCATACCACGCGCGATATTAAAGCTTAGCATCCCTATAGGGATCCGTGGGGCATGATACAGGAATAAAGGGCTTCCGGACATTAGGTCCGGAAGCCTTCAGCGAAAAATGCGGAAATTTATGGCGTCTAAACAGCCCTTTTGAGGAGCATGGTACGAATATGGCCGATTGCCCTGGTTGGGTTAAGACCTTTGGGGCAAACATTGACACAATTCATGATGCCACGGCATCGAAATACACTAAATGGGTCTTCCAGATTCGCCAATCGCTCATCGGTAGCCGTATCTCGGGTATCCGCAAGAAATCGGTAGGCCTGTAGTAGACCAGCAGGACCGATAAATTTATCAGGATTCCACCAGAAGCTCGGGCAGGCAGATGAACAACAGGCGCAGAGGATACATTCGTATAATCCATCCAGCTTCGCCCTGTCTTCTGGCGACTGAAGCCGTTCTTGGGCAGGAGGGGCATCCTTATTGATCAAAAACGGCGTGATCTTCTTGTACTGGTTATAAAACTGATCCATATCCACCACAAGGTCACGAATAACTGGCAAACCTGGTAGGGGCTTAACCGTTAACTTTCCTCGTTTACTCACCTCTGAGACTCGCGTCATACACGCGAGGCCATTCTTGCCATTCATACTGACGCCATCTGAGCCACAAACACCTTCGCGACATGATCGACGATAACTGATGGATTCATCCTGTTCTTTCAGCATTTCCAGCAGTTCAAGGACCATTGGGTCCTTCTCGCCCAGGTCAATGGTGAAGTCCTGCAGATAAGGCTCAGCGTCTTTGTCTGGGTCGTAACGATAAATACTAACCTGCATTAGTAGACTCTCTCTTTAGGTACAAAAACTTCATCAGGGAGATCTGTATCAGTCTCCAAAATAGAGGGTGCAAAATTCACATCCCGCTTGGCAAGTGTCTTAGTCAGGGGATCATAGAGCGAATGACACAACCAGTTTTCATCGTCTCGAACCTGATAATCATCTCGTGCATGGGCACCGCGGCTTTCTTTTCGAACTTCTGCGGCAATGGCAGTCGCCTCTGCAATTTCGAGCAAGTTATCAAGCTCTAGTGCTTCGAGTCTCGCCGTGTTAAATGCTCGGCTCTTGTCAGTAATCGAAGCTTTCGCAATCCGTTCCCGTAGATCTGCTAATTTTTCAATGCCTTGTAGCATGTGGTCTTCACGACGGAACACACCGAAACTGAGCTGCATGGTCGATTGAAGTTCTTTCTTCAACTTAGCGACACTCTCGCCGCCAGTGCCCTCATCCCAACGGGTCACTCGCACAGCCGCCTGCTCGATATCAGAAGCACTTGGCGCGTCAAAATCCACACCTTGATGCAACATGTCTGTAATGTGAATGCCCGCTGCGCGACCAAATACCACAAGGTCGAGCAGAGAGTTACCACCCAATCGGTTCGCACCGTGTACCGACACACACGCCGCTTCGCCCACCGCATACAGCCCTTGTACCACCTCGTCTTCGCCCGCTGAGTTGCGAGTTATGGCTTGGCCGTGAATGTTGGTAGGTGTGCCGCCCATCATGTAATGACAAGTTGGCTCAACAGGAATTGGCTCTTTGACTGGATCCACTCCCGCAAATGACTTGGAAAGTTCAATGATACCCGGCAACCTAGAATGTAGAATTTCTTCGCCGAGATGGTCAAGCTTAAGCAATACATGATCTTTGTTCGGACCAACACCTCGACCTTCCAAAATTTCAAGAATCATACTTCGAGCCACAACATCACGACCGGCTAAATCCTTAGCAGTCGGCGCATAGCGCTCCATAAACCGCTCACCGTCGCTATTGATGAGGTATCCACCTTCACCGCGACAGCCCTCTGTCACCAGAGTACCCGCACCAGCGATACCGGTTGGGTGAAATTGCCACATTTCGATATCCTGAACCGGATAACCGGCCCGTAGTGCCATACCAGTACCATCTCCGGTGTTCATCAGAGCGTTTGTAGTGGACTGATAAATTCGACCAGCTCCGCCGGTTGCAAAGACAGTTGCTTTTGCTTTGATGTAATGCAGTTCGCCAGTTTCCATACAAATAGCCGTAACGCCGACCACCGCGCCCTTCTGGTTTTTCACGATATCAACAGCAAACCACTCAGAAAAGAACACAGTTTCTGCCTTGATATTGCCTTGATACAAGGCATGCAACAGTGCATGACCTGTTCTATCTGCAGCTGCGCAGGTTCGAGCAGCCTGGCCGCCCTTGCCAAAGTCTTTCGATTGACCACCAAAAGGTCGCTGATAAATCCGACCGTTTTCCGTTCTTGAGAACGGCAAACCCATATGTTCCAGCTCAAATACAGCCTCTGGACCGACGCTGCACATGTACTGAATAGCATCTTGGTCACCAATATAGTCTGAGCCCTTGATGGTGTCGTACATATGCCAACGCCAATCATCATTAGGATCGTCACTGGCGATTGCACAGGTAATACCGCCTTGAGCCGATACAGTGTGCGAACGAGTAGGGAAAACTTTGGAAATTACAGCAGTTTTGCGACCGGATTCGGCCAGCTGTAAGGCTGCCCTCATACCCGATCCGCCGCCACCAACGATAATGGCGTCAAATTCTAGCGTTGCTATGTCACTCATCTAACCGTTCCCCCACAGGATTTTGACGGTCCAAATGACATAAACCATCAGCAATAAAACACACCCAACTTGGTAAACCAGGCGAATGCCATCGGCCCCGGCACCAAAATAATGCTCTCGAATATAGTCCGTGCCAAACGTCCACATCCCAATCCAAGCATGGGCTGCGGTCGAGAGGGCTGCGAGTAGCGTAAATATCTGCATCCACGTCTGGGAGAAAAGCGTTAGCCAGTCAGCGTGAGACATATCGCCTTGAATAAGCACGATCCCCAAAAGTGCAACGGTATAGGTTGCGAGAATAACAGCCGTCACACGCTGGATAATCCAGTCAGATAGGCCATTTCGAGAAAAACTTGTTACTTGAGTAATCATATCTGTGCCTTATCCTTGTATGACCCAAATGCCTGCCAGGAAAACCAATACGGCAGAAAACAAAATAGTGAGTTTTGAAGCAAATTTTGAGCCTTCAAGAGTCTCCCCTACGCCAAAATCCATGACCAGGTGTTTAATGCCCGCCACAAAGTGGTAGGCCAAGGCTGAAAGCAAGCCCCAGGTGATGAACATACCAACGGGCGATTTCATCATGCCCTTTAGAGTGTCAAAGCCTTCTTCGGAGGACAGAGACATCTCCAGCGCGTAGAGCGCGAAAGCCACGCCTAGAAACAGAATGACGCCAGTAGCTCTATGCATAATCGATGCAAGGGCAGTAATTGGCCATGCGAACGCCAGTAAATCTGACGGGTTTACAT
>JBLHQQ010000059.1:0-10741 GCA_047625245.1 Candidatus Azotimanducaceae bacterium | reverse complement strand
CGAACGAAACCCGCAACAAGCCACCAGCACGGCTCCCTTATAAAGGCAGAACATTGAAGGGTGGAACTGATTCAATTCGCAGAAAAAAATAAAGACAGAACAAAAAGTTGGATTCGAGCAGATTTAAGTAATTCACGGTCAACAATCGCTCTAACAAAGCCTTTTAGGAGAAAAGTCCGTCTCAATTCAAACCATTTGCCAGCTTTTTTCGACTAAGTTAACAACTGCACGCAAAGATTCAGGAATTCCTTTGAAAATAGCTGACACCAGTGGCCAGGACGTAGTCCTATCACCGCCGAATAAGAACCGGAAATATCTGTTGATAGGCGCCTTCCTGTTGGTGATCCTGCTCGTGGCCGGACTGGTTAGCCCTGCCGTGAGCCGATGGTCAAATGCCGAGGTCACGGTTTCCGCTGATCGTCTCCGTTTAGGCACCGTACAGTTAGGCAATTTTGTTCGAGATCTGTCGGTTCAGGGCCAGGTCGTTGCTGCCGTTAGCCCAAGGCTATACAGCACAGCTCAAGGGACCATCACCTACCAGGTGGACGCTGGCGATAGTGTGACCAAGGATCAGATCCTCGCGGTTATCGACAGTCCTGAATTGACCAATCAACTCAAACAGGAGGAATCGAGCCTGCAGAGAATCCAGATCGACCTGGACAGACAACGCATACAAGCCAAGAAGCAGGCTTTGGAAAACCAGAAGTCTGTGGACATCGCCAGGGTTGCTCTTACTGCTGGGGAACGAGAAAAGCGCCGCGCCGATAAAGCCTTTGCTGCCCATTCCATAAGCCAAATTGACTTCGAGAAGGCTCAGGATGACCTCGAAAACGCAAAGTTAATCCACACCCACGCCATAAAAGACGCCAGCCTCAACCAAGAAAGTCTAGTATTTGAAATTCGAACCAACGAACTTCAAGTGGACCGACAACAGCTTCTGGTCGATGAATTGCAGCGAAAGGTCGAGGAACTCACGGTTCGATCTCCAGTTAATGGCATCGTCGGCAACCTTGCCGTTGAACAAAAAAATCAGATTATCCAGAACCAGCCAATCTTAAGTGTTGTGGATCTTTCTGAGTTCGAACTGGAGGTCAATATCCCAGAAAGCTATGCAGATGATCTGGCCATTGGCATGGATGCGGAGGTCAGCCTAAATGGCTCCGTCCACCAGGCGAAACTGGTCACCATTTCTCCGGAGATCGAAAACAATCAGGTTAAGGGCCGGGTTCAATTTAATGAATCAAGTGGCCAGCCTCAGGGTCTCAGACAGAATCAGAGACTGAGTACCAGAATATTGATGGAAAACAAACAGAATGTACTGATGCTACCCAGCGGCCAATTTCTAGAAAGCGGTAACGGCAGAGTTGCCTATCTCGTCTCCGACGAGGGGGTCGCCCGCCGCACCAGCATTGTCACGGGAGCTCGTAGCCTATCCAGCGTAGAAGTTCTCAGCGGTCTTAAACCCGGTGACCGAATCATCATCTCAAGCACCGATCAGTTCAACGGTGCTGACAACGTATTGATTACAGACTAGGAGATTGCAGCTTGTTAGAAATGAAAGATGTGAAAAAAATATTCCGTACTGAACTTGTCGAAACCCATGCGCTTCGGGATTTTAGCCTAACGGTGAACGAGAGTGATTTTGTTGCAGTGACAGGTCCGTCGGGATCAGGTAAGACGACGTTCCTAAACATCGCTGGCCTGCTGGAAACCTTCGAAGAGGGTACCTACCTCTTAGATGGACAGGATGTGAGTCACCTAAACGACAAACAACGAAGCCAACTGCGAAACGAAAAAATTGGCTTTATCTTTCAGAGCTTTAATCTCATTCCCGACCTCAACCTTTTCGACAATGTCGACGTGCCTCTTCGGTATCGAGGCTTCAACAGCGCTGAGCGTAAACGTCGAATTGACAAGAGTTTGGAAGCTGTCGGGCTCGCCAGTCGCATGAAGCACTTACCCGCCCAACTCTCAGGCGGCCAGCAGCAAAGAGTCGCCATCGCCCGCGCGCTCGCCGGCGAGCCCAGGTTCCTACTGGCGGATGAACCCACGGGTAATCTCGACACTATGATGGCCGGCAATGTGATGGAGTTTCTGCAGGAGATTAATGACCAAGGCACCACCATTGTAATGGTGACCCATGACCCGCAACTCGCCGCCCAGGCCAAACGAAATATTTTTGTCAGGGATGGACAAGTGAGCGAGGTGAGCAACATCACCCAAGATGCAGTCAACGCCTAGGAGACTCGTATGTTTGGTTATTATCTAAAGCTTGCCAGTATCAGCATAAGACGAAACCCCGTATTAACCGGTCTGATGGTACTTGCGATTGCGCTAGGGATTGGTGCCTGCATGACCACCATCACAGTCAACTACGTGATGTCGTCGGATCCAATCCCCCACAAAAGTGAACAACTGTATTACGTCCAGGTTGATAGCTGGGATCCGAACAGTCCTTACACTGACGATGGCGACCCTCCGGATCAGATTACCTGGACTGAAGCCACTAACTTTATGAAGGATAAAAAGGCTTTTCGTCAAACTGCCATCGCGTCTTCTGGAGGCGTTATTGTGCCACCTGGACAGGACAGCAAACCCTTTATGGCTACTTTGCGCATTACCTATGCCGACTTCTTTCCTATGTTCGATTTGCCCTTTCTGTACGGCAGCGGATGGCCAGCGAGCGCCGATGACAACCATGAATTTGTCGTAGTCCTGAGCCGAAAAACTAATGAGGAGGTTTTTGGTGGTGAGGACTCAGTCGGGCGCGCATTGAACATTGAGGGTAGAGAGTTTCGTGTGGTTGGTGTTTTGGATGAATATTTTCCTGTGCCTCTATTTTATGATTTGAGCACCGGAGCCTTTGATACTCCTGAGGATGTCTACCTGCCCTTTGTCCTAAAAGAAGATCTTGAGCTCAGCGCAAACGGTAACGTGAACTGCTGGAAGTCTCCCGAAGGCGAAGGCTTCACAGCATTTTTACAATCTGAATGCGTTAACTATCAAATGTGGGTGGAACTCCCCAGTCAAAGCGAGAAACGCGAGTACGAAGACTATCTGTATAACTATGTGACTGAACAGAAGAGCCTCGGCCGTTTCGAACGACCTTTGGATAATCGTTTGAGTAATGTGATGGAGTGGATGGAGGATCAGGAAGTTGTCGAGGACGATGCTCAGATCTTGCTCTGGCTTTCATTTATGTTTCTGGCGGTGTGCCTGCTGAATACTATCGGACTGCTTCTCTCAAAATTCGTCTCAAAATCTGCGGAAATTGGTCTGCGTCGAGCAGTAGGTGCCTCGCGCCAGGATCTGTTTACTCAGCACCTGGTTGAGACAGGTGTCATCGGCATTGTTGGTGGTTTTTTGGGGCTGGGACTCGCTCTTTTGGGGTTGGAAGGCGTCAAGATGCTTTATGCCGACCTACCGGACAAACTGGTTCAGTTAGATACAACCATGGTCATCGTCGCGCTTCTGCTGGCCCTGGTATCGAGCATCGCTGCTGGCCTGTATCCCACTTGGAAGGCCTGCAACATTGCCCCGGCCAGCCAGCTTAAAAGCCAATAGGGATCTGCCATGAGTAACCTTTTATGAGTACCCTCCTATGAGTAATCTGGAAATTGGCCCAATCCTTCGGGCACTGATGAGAAACAAAGTTGGCGCGATTCTTATTGCGATTCAAATCGCTTTTACGATGACGATCGTCGTAAACGCGATTTCTATCATCCAAGAACGTCAGCGATTGATGGCCCGAGAGAGCGGCCTCGATGAAGCCAATAGCTTTTACATAGACAGCAGCGGCTTTACCGCCGATTTTAACGAGCAGGTAACGGTTCAGCAGGATCTGGCAAACATCCGCGCCCTACCGGGCGTCGTCAATGCCGTGCAGATTAACGCGGTACCCATCAGCGGTAGCGGCTGGTCGATGGGTTTACAAACGAGCGCCAACGCGGACGGTGACGGCGTCAGTGTCGCCGTGTATATGATGGACGAGCACGGTCTAGAAGCCTTAGATTTAGAGCTACTCGCGGGCAAAAACTTTTCTCCGACAGATGTCGGCTGGCGCACCAGAACCCAGAATGAGTGGCCCGACATGATACTCATCACCAAAGCCATGGCCGATGAACTTTATCCCGACGAAGATTGGCAGCACGCGCTGGGTAAAACTGTTTATATTCGAGATGACGAACCGATCCTTGTCATCGGTATCGTCGACAAGCTACAAGCTCCCTGGGTGGGTTGGGCCGGGGTTGAGCGATCTATGATCGTCCCTCAGTATCAACTTTTTGACTCTAGTCGCTACCTGATCCGCGCCGAACCCGGCCAACGTGATCAACTCATGCCACAGATCGAGGAAATGCTAGCACGCAGCAATACCGAACGAATTGTTCGAAATTTGACGAGCATCGAAGATCGAAGAAATCGCAGCTATCAACAGCACTCCGCAATGGTAAAAATTTTATCCATCATTATGGCTATCCTGATGCTGGTCACTGCTCTGGGCATCGTTGGGCTAGCAAGCTTCAATGTAAACAGGCGTAGAAAACAGATCGGCGTACGAAGAGCACTTGGAGCAACCCGCGGCGCAATCCTAAGATACTTTATGGTCGAGAACTTTTTGATTAGCACCATTGGTGTGATGTTGGGCGCGGCGTTAACCATCGGCCTCAATATACTACTGGTGAACAAATTCAGTTTAACGCCTGTGGACTGGTATTTGATTCCAACGGGAATGGTGGCCTTATGGATCGTTGGCCAGATTGGTGTATTTGGACCGGCTCAACGGGCTGCCAGAATCGAGCCCGCCACGGCTACCCGAACGGTCTAGCTAACTGACAATTCAATCAGCGCCCGATTCTCAGGCGCTGATTGTCGGACCCTTATTACTACGAAAGGGCCGATGCTTAGGTTGGCCTTAAGCGGCAACGGGCATACTGTACAAGTTTTCTGCATCGGCTCCCTCGTTCGTCTGTTCGAATACCCTACCTTCGGTTTCGTACTGGTCGAACAGTGCCGAAACGTTCGCCATTAAACTGCTCACATCTTCTAAGACATAATCTGCCATTGCTCTACTCCTTAGCTTCTAAGCGGGTTTGAGTTCCTCGAAAAGTAAACTCTAGGTGATGTTTTGCAATCCTTATGCCAATACCTATAAGCCCCTAATTTCATCATCAATCTGAGTACAGCGGAAAAATTCTCGCACCAGCTGCGCGCAAACCACTCAAATCCTGCATCAAAATAGGCAGTAACACACAAAATCATCGTCCAATAAAACTCTGACAATCCGTGTCTTTTGGGATTACTATTAGAATACTAATAAATAGCAAGCTATCTAATATGGCATCAAACCAGACATCACTTGATCAGCGTTTCGTTGTGCTGCTCTTCAATGCGCGGAACCGCATTCGTTTTGCGATGGACGAACGCTTTAAGCCCATGGGGATTACCGACGCCACGTGGCGAACACTGTTTTTTCTCAGGCAGGGTGACGGCGTATCACAGAAAGAACTTGCGCTTACAATGGGCATCGAAGGGCCAAGCCTTGTGAGATTGTTAGACACACTCGCAGCCAAAGGCTTTGTCGAGCGCCGAACGGATCCAGACGACCGTCGCAGTAAAACCATTCATTTGACTGAACATGCCCACTCACTACTCAATGATCTGGACAAGGTCGCAAAATCCGTTCGGCAAGAAATCATGACGGGAGTCAGCAAAAAGGACCTGGCAGTTTGCGTCAAGGTGCTGGACAAAATCATGGAGACTGCGGATGACCAGTAACTCAATCACAGACCATCCTCTCTGGAACAAGACCAATATCATTTCTTTGACAACGATGGTGGGTTTTTTGATCGTGCTCGCCCTTTGGTTTTACGGCAGATCGGGTTACGTCCATGTATCTGACGCCCGAGTATCGGCAACCATGATCTCGGTCAGCAGCAGAATCCCTGGTTGGGTCATTGACTTTCCTGTGTCAGAGGGCATGAGTGTCAGCCTCGGCAATATTCTGGTCCGTATTGATCCCAGAGACGCAGAACTACAAATGGACAGATTGGATGCCGGTTTAAAAAACATGGAAGTCGAATTGGGCCGCTTCAGCACCGAATACGATTTGCACCAACAACAGGTGAACTCAAAAATCGCCGCCAGTCATTCTCGACTAAAAGTTGCGATCGCGGCGCTGTCAGAGTCAAACGTGGCACTCTCCAAAGCGAAGAGGGACTTCGCTAGATCAAAGTCTCTGCTGGCCGATATGATGGTCTCAATTGAGGATTTTGATAACAGCGAAGCCCTGTTGCAAGAACTTGCACAATTCCACCAGCAACGGCTAGCAGAAAAAGAAGTCACCGAGGCAGAACTCAGTCTGGCCAAAGCCAGCCTTGCGGAATTGGATGTGATGCGCACTAATCATGTGCTCACGGAGGGGCGAAAAAGAGAGTTGGAAATCGAACGTGATCGACTCGCCAACACAATTTCTGACCACACCGTCACAAGCTCCATCAATGGCATTGTCGATGAAACCTTCGCCAATGCCGGAGAGTACGTTTACCCCGGCCAACGTATTCTCATGCTCCACGATCCTTCCCGCCTTTGGATTAAAGCGAATGTCAAAGAAACAGATATTCGGCACTTGAGGCAAGGCCAGTCCGTCTCGGTGCACGTCGATGCCTATCCCGATGAAGAGTTCTCGGGAACTGTGAATCGCATTGGCAATGCTGCCACTAGTCAATTTGCATTGCTACCGAGCCCCAACCCAAGTGGCAACTTCACGAAGGTGACACAAAGACTTGAGGTGAAGATCGCCTTAGATCAGGAATATGACCAACTTCGGCCTGGAATGATGGTCGAGTTAGCCATCGACATAGATTCTGGTTCTAATTCCAAGACTTTGGTCGACGCAGGTTAATTCGATCGATGGCTAACGCTGGCACATTAAGTCGCGTCCCTGAGGGTATTGAAGCTTCACCACCGATCCTCGCCATGTTCGAACTGTATGGTCCCAACTACGTTTGGTTTGCTGTGATCACCAGCATGCTGGGCTCCTTCGCCACGCTTCTCACCGGCACCATTATTAACGTCGCCATTCCCGAAGTCATGGGCGCCTTCGGCATTGGTCAGGATCAGGCCCAATGGTTATCGACCGGATTTCTCGCGGCTGGAACCGTGACGATGTTAACCACCGCCTGGTGCACCAAGGCCTTTGGCGCCAGAGCAACCTATATCGCAGCAATGCTGGTGTTTCTCGCCGGCTCCATCCTCGGTGGTCTATCCCCTAACCCTGAAACTCTTATTTTTAGCCGGATCGTAACCGGTGCGGCCGCAGGAATACTCGGCCCACTCGCCATGGTGATTAACTTTCAAATCTTTCCGGCGCGGCATCGCGGCTTTGCCATGGGGCTGTTTGGCATTGGCGTTGTATTGGCCCCTGCCCTTGGACCAACCCTCGGCGGGTTACTGATCGACAACTACAATTGGCGCTATGTGTTTTTTCTCGCCATACCCTTTTCGATGATCAGCGTGCCGCTGGCATTAATGTTCATGCCATCCAAACAACAGGGTGTAGCCATTCCAGCCTTCGACTGGATTGGCTGTGTGTTGATTTCAGTGTTTCTGGTTTCATTATTGACCGCGCTAACTGACGGCCAAAGTGAGGGGTGGAAATCAGACTACATCATTCTTTTATTCTCTGCTTCATTTGTATCGCTGGTGGGTTTTTGTAACTGGGAAATGAACACCCCCCACCCCATGCTGGACATTCGCATATTCATGAATCCTAGATTCTTTGCCGCATCCGTCGTGACTTTTGTTGTTGGCATCGGGTTATACGGGTCAACCTACTTGCTGCCTCTTTTTCTGCAAACACTACAGGGTATTATGCCAACCGACTCCGGACTGCTGATGCTACCGGCCGGCCTGGCAATGGCAGCGTTTTTTCCTATCGCTGGTGCATTAAGTGACAGGGTACAACCCCGGTACGTCATTATGGCAGGGTTAATTCTGTTTGTGATTTCAAGCTGGCTGATGCGCGTCGTGGACATCAACACACCCTATACAATGATTCTGGTCTGGGCATTGATCGGTCGAATCGGCCTAGCGCTGATATTTCCCAGCCTCAACGCAGCATCTTTGGCTAGCCTACCGCTTGATCTACTCAGTCAGGGGTCCGGCGCGGTAAATTTTCTACGGCAACTGGGCGGCGCCTTTGGTGTAAACCTTCTATCGATCCATCTGGCGCAACGTACCAGTGAATTTAGCCAGCAGTTCACGTCAACCCAGATATCAGCACCGGCCACATTGGATCTGTTGGTGAACGTACAAGATTTAGTGTTCCGAGATCACTTCGGGTTTGTGATGGAGTTCCCTGCGTCCTTTGGCTTTCTGTCGAGCGTCATCTACACCCAGGCTCTTACCTTAGCTTACCGTGAGGGTTTTATTCTCATCGCAGTCGTTTTCCTGTTTTCGATTATTCCGACCTACTTTATGCACGTGGAACGAAAGTAGCTAAAACCTCATATACTAAGCTGGCCAATCAAAGAGCCTACATGTTCTCGCCTATTATCAACGAAGGAAATTCGGTGAGAAAATTACTCTGGATAGGTATGTTAATGGTGGTGCACGCATCTGGACTGAAGACGCGGATAAGCCTTGGGCCTCGGCGCTGGCAGTAGGCGGCGATTCTTCAGTCAATTCGTTGATAGGTGAACAGACTACTGTGATTGAGTCACCTGCTACCCAGTCGATTTGAATTGTCCTCTGTACAGCTGCAAGATGCTAAGACACCAGCGGAGTTTACCCGCCGAGTAGGCGCCTTTGCTGCCAATATGGCATCAGGCGACTGGATGCTGATGGCAACCCAACTGGCATTCTGAAAGATAATGCCTGGCAGTTGGTTAGCAATATATTACCCAACCCATCAGCAGTTCAGCAGGATCAAGCTCTGCAGCAAGCATGGACTATCTGTCTGAACGTGGCGTCACAACTGTGCATGACATGGGCTAAGATTGGGAGAGCCTGAAAGTCTATCGGCGCGCCAATGCTGCTCAACTTCTGCGTACCTGGATCTATGCCAATGTGCCACTCACCGACTGGCAGGCACTGGCAAATGAGGTTGCCGAACACGGATGTGGTGATGACTGGCTGCGCATAGGCGGCCTGAAAGGATTTATGGATGGTGCGCTGGGGTCACACACCGCGCCAAATATACCTACGCTTTTGGCTCCCTGCTGGCGCGCGGCACAACCGTAACGTTTGGCAGGGATTGGTCAGTGGCCCCGGCAGATCCATTGATGGGGATCTATGCCGCGATTACTCGCCAGACATTGGATGGCGCTAACCCTGATGGCTGGATACCTAAACAGAAGGTCAGTGTTGAGCAGGCGCTGGTAGCGTATACCCGCACTGGTGCCTACGCTGCTTTTGAGGAAAATCGTAAGGGTTCTCTAACGCCAGGAAAGCTCGCCGACATTGTCATCATTGATCGGGATTTAACTGTGATCGCGCCCGTAGATATTAAGGATGCCAGAGTCAGTAGGACGATCGTGGGTGGCAAGATGGTTTACCTGCGATGATTAGGGCGAGGAGTCCAAAATGCCGGTTAAGATGGCGCTCAAATTTTTCTGAGTCGCTATTGGCATAACATTCAAGAATGCAGATACTTTATACAGGTGGGATCGAACTAGCGGCTAGAATTTATACTCGAATCTTATGGAAGGTTCTCGATCGGTTGTTCGCCAATGGTTCATATAGGGCGATGGTTCTGTGAGCCTACTCTGGGTGTGTTAACGTTCTGAACATGGCGCAAACTTCCTCGACCTGGCTAGTTAGAATTGGCTTAGCAGTGATTCTGCTTTGCCCATTGTATTTTAGCGCCTTTACGATCTTTCCTTTTGTTGTGCTAAAAGCAACTCTGGTGCATCTCGGTATCGGTTTGATCGCTCTCGCTGCGGTCTGGACAAGTTACCAATCTAGCCAACCATTACCAATCAACTCACTGACCCTAGCGCTGCTTGGCTTTCTGATCACCAGCTTAATTGCCGGATACCAGGGCGCTAATTTCGAACAGAGCTTTTTCTCAACCTTTGAGCGGAGTCAGGGGCTCTACGGTCTGGTTTTTTGTATTGGCTTGAGCTTGAGCCTCGCCACTATCAATGGGCCTAAAGACCTTTGGCGTTCCACATTTAGATCGATTGTTGTGGCTGGCTTTATCGTCTCTGTACCTGCGCTTGCCTACTTTGTGGGTCTGTATGAGGTTCCCTACCTGTATCGCGACTTCGGCAGGCTCGCTTTTACAGCAGGTAACGCGGCGGTTTTTGGAAGTTACCTGGCGATTCTCACATCGTTGGCATTTGCACTTTGCCTGGTCGACTACCAAAAAGTCAGTCGCCGCATGTCCATACTCCAATTTGGCATGTTGACCCTGCTACTTTTTTCCCTGCTTGCGACCGGCGCCCGCGGCGGGCTGCTGGCGGTTCTATTCAGTGCCGTGGTGATCCTATATGCATCCTCCATCCCAAGAAAATGGAAGCTGACCGCGACCGCTATGGGCTTTGTTATCCTCATCGTTGGCTCCTTTGCCATGAGGGACATTGTTGAGAATCGTCTGATTCAGTCCACGCTGGGCAACCAATCGATATCTTACCGCCTGGATGCCTGGCAAATCGGCTGGCAAGCGTTGATTGAAAAACCCTGGTTTGGATGGGGACAAGAAAATTTCATTAGTATCTTTGGTCAGTTCAGCACGCCAAAC
>JBLHQQ010000058.1:0-10819 GCA_047625245.1 Candidatus Azotimanducaceae bacterium | reverse complement strand
GTGGTCCATGCATATCCAGCTGCCGAGCCGCAGGTCCCGGCCACGGGTTTTACTGGGGCAGGAGCAGGACTCGCGTGGTCCCCTGAAACCATGAGCCTGCTATTGGCATCGCAACAGAAACAGGATCAAGTGACAGAAAAACTTCACCAAAAAGCAATCCGCAAACTGTGTGATGGATTCAACCTAAAGCAGGAAGACATCGTGCTAGTAAAGGGACATCCAAACGATGTTATTACAGCAGTTTGCCAGGAGCAGGACGCCGGGCTTATCGTGATGGGTGCAACTAATGTTGGCCGTTGGGAACGAATGGTTTCGTCCGTGCACGCAGAACCCGCGCTTGCGGACGCCGATGCAGACGTATTGTTTATTCCCGAAACACGCACTTAGTGGAACTGGCTTATAAGCTTTTCCCCCTATTATTATAGTCAAAGTCACCGCATTGCCGCGAACGCACATGCCAAACTTGACAGCTGGCTTCCTGTTCAAGTCTTATCCTGATAGTGACAAACTGAACTCGCACGCCATTTCAACCAATTTCAAACAAAGGCAAAACTCTATGAATGATAAAACAACACACTCTAAGGGCACATGCCCAGTCATGCACGGCGCCAGAACTTCTGTTGGATCACCCGGTATGGATTGGTGGCCCGACGCACTGAATCTGGACATCCTCCATCAGCAAGATACGAAAACCAACCCATTGGGCGCCGATTTCGATTACGCCGAAGCATTTCAGAAACTGGATTTCGCATCGCTAAAAAAAGATATACATGTCCTGATGACGGATAGTCAGGATTGGTGGCCTGCAGATTGGGGCCACTATGGCGGCCTGATGATTCGGATGGCCTGGCACTCGGCGGGCACGTATCGCATTGCCGATGGCCGTGGTGGCGGCGGAACCGGTAACCAGCGCTTTGCGCCAATTAACAGCTGGCCGGACAATGTCAGCCTCGATAAAGCTCGCCGCCTGCTGTGGCCGATCAAAAAGAAATATGGGAGCAAACTGTCCTGGGCTGATTTGATCATCCTGGCAGGCACCATGGCGTACGAGTCCATGGGATTAAAAGTCTATGGGTTCGCCGCCGGTCGTGCAGATATCTGGCAACCGGAAATAGACACTTCCTGGGGTTCGGAAAGCGAGTGGCTTGATAAAGACGCAGAGCGCCAGACCACCGACACGTCCGAAACTCTCGATAACCCGCTGGCCGCTTCGCAAATGGGGCTTATCTACGTCAACCCGGAGGGTGTAGATGGTAAACCCGACCCACTGAATACAGCCAAAGACATCCGCTTGACGTTTGCCCGCATGGCCATGAACGACGAGGAAACCGTTGCCCTCACTGCCGGTGGACACACAGTCGGTAAATGTCATGGTAATGGTGATGCTTCAATACTTGGGCCAAGGCCCGAAAGCGCTGACGTCGCCGAGCAGGGGCTTGGTTGGCACAATCCACAAAGTAAGGGTGTTGGTCGCGATACTGTCAGTAGCGGCATTGAAGGTGCATGGACCACGCATCCGACCCAGTGGGATAATGGTTACTTCTATATGTTGTTCACTTACGACTGGGAATTGAAAAAGAGCCCGGCTGGCGCGTGGCAGTGGGAACCCATCGATATGAGGGAAGAAGACAGGCCTTCTGATGTTGAAGATCCATCCATCAAATGCACGCCCATTATGACCGATGCGGATATGGCTATGGTTAGGGATCCTATCTACAGGGAAATATCCGAGCGTTTCTACAAAGACCCCGCCCACTTCTCAGAAGTCTTCGCACGTGCGTGGTTCAAGTTGACCCACCGGGACCTCGGACCCAAGAGCCGGTATCTGGGCCCGGATGTACCTGCAGAAGATCTCATTTGGCAGGACCCTGTTCCCGCCATTGACTACAGCTTGAGTGAAGCGGAGATTGCAGACCTCAAAGCCACGTTGCTCGACAGTGGTTTGACCGTATCAGAACTGGTCACCACCGCCTGGGACAGTGCCCGCACCTTTCGTGGATCAGATTATCGCGGCGGCGCCAACGGCGCTCGAATTAGACTGACACCACAGAAATCCTGGGAGGGTAACGAGCCCGCCAGACTGTCAAAAGTGTTGGGCATAATGGAAGGTATTCAGGCTGATTCCAGAATTGAAGGCAGCACAAAAGTGAGTATGGCTGACCTCATTGTTCTAGGTGGTACCGCCGCTGTTGAAAAAGCCGCGCATGCTGCTGGGTTTCATATTACCGTGCCATTTTCCCCTGGCCGTGGGGATGCAACAGATGAAATGACCGATGCTGATTCCTTTGCGGTGCTTGAGCCTGTCCACGACGGCTATCGCAACTGGCTTAAAAAAGACTACGTGGTGTCAGCGGAGGAGTTGCTTTTGGATCGCACTCAGCTGATGGGGTTGACCGCCTGCGAAATGACAGCACTGGTCGGCGGTATGCGGGTGCTGGGCACCAACCACGGCGACGACAAACACGGTGTGCTAACTGATCGTGAAGGTGTGCTTAGCAACGATTTCTTTGTCAATTTGACAGACATGAATTACCGCTGGCAAGCAGCAGGTAATAACTTGTATGAAATCTGTGATCGGAACACCAGTGCCGTTAAGTGGACCGCGACTAAAGTCGATTTGGTGTTCGGTTCCAATTCCATTCTTCGCGCCTATGCTGAAGTCTACGCGCAGGATGATGCGCAGGAGAAATTTGTTAAAGACTTTGTTAAAGCATGGACAAAAGTGATGAACGCAGATCGTTTCGATATTCCTAACACATCCAAAGACCACTAAAGGTTTTTCAGTGAGCGCGGTGCTGGCAAATTAACTTGTCAGCACCCAGCGCACCTGGCAGACCAACAGACCGATAAGCTAATTATTTTTCACGTAGGAGCAACCTATGACGTTAGAAAGACATGACCTGCACCATGAGTTTCCAGAATATAAAGAGGAAATTCACCAACTAAAGATGAACGACGCTCATTTTTCCCGTTTTTTCGATGAGTATCATGAGACCGATGATGACGTTCACCGCATAGAGCAAAGCGCGGAATACACGAGCGATGAAGTCCTAGAGCAGAAGAAAATTACACGGCTGCAGCTAAAAGACAAATTGCTTGTGATGTTGAAAAATGAAAGCATTTCATCTGCTGGAGAATAGTGGGCTGAGCGGCAAAGAAAACACATGTGCTCGCCCAGTTACGGTTCAACTTCCGGAATCCATTTTTGATGACCAACGACTCTAAAAATATACTGCAGCGTGGCCTAGAAAACATGCACGCGCCATTTTCCGGTTTCATTCGTGCACAGACAACTTCCAGCATGTTGCTGCTGTTGTCAACGGTCGTTGCCTTATGGTGGGCAAACTCAGTTTATTCTTCTACCTACCTGAATCTGGTGCACACACCGGTCGGGCTATTTTTGGGTGATTTTGAACTGCGAGCATCACTCAAGCACATCATTAACGATGGCTTAATGGTGATATTTTTCTTGTTGCTCGGACTTGAGATCAAACGGGAAGTTCTCGCCGGAGACCTCTCTCAACCAGAAAATCGGCGCATGCTGATTTTTTGTGCGATCGGCGGAATGGTTTGTCCAGCGGTGATCTATTCATTGTTTAACGGGTCTCTCGATTCACAGATCGGTTGGGGTATCCCAATGGCAACGGATACCGCTTTTGCGTTGGGTGTCCTGACCATCGTGAGAAAACACATCCCAACCAGCCTTCTGGCTTTCATTGTTGGCATCGCCATCGTCGACGATATTGGCGCAATACTTGTCATTGCAATATTTTACACCCAAGAAATATCTGCAATTTATCTGTCGAGCGCAATTGCGCTCCTAGCTCTTTTGGCCATCGCGAACTACGCCAGCGTAAGACAGCCGCTTTTCTATATCATCATCGGTGTTGCAATCTGGTGGATGATGCTCAAGTCCGGGGTTCACACCACGGTTGCCGGTGTCGCAATCGCATTGATGGTGCCAGCACGGCCAAAGTTGACATCAGAAAAATTGCTTGGCAAAGCGAAATCGACCATCAACACCATGCAGAAAAAAACAAAAGAGGTCGATGTTCTCGGCAGCAAACAGGACCATGAGCAGTTATTGAAGGTAAGCAAACTCGCAGAACGAGCCGGCACTCCCCTGCGTCGGTGGGAAGATGCACTGGACTTACCGGTAGCGCTCTTTATCTTACCGCTGTTTGCGTTGGTCAATGCTGGCGTCGTTTTTAGCTTTAGTTCATTTATCGACAGTCTCCAACAACCCGTTGGACTGGGTATTATTACTGGACTTGTGCTCGGTAAATTTATCGGTATATCCGGCGCCTGCTGGCTCGGCTTGCGCTACAAAATTGGTCGCTTACCTGCTGGTGTTAATCTTCAACACGTCATTGGTGTTTCACTGATAGCAGGGATTGGATTCACCATGTCGACATTTATCGCCACACTTGGGTTTGACGGGCAAGCAGAACATCTGCATAACGCAAAGACATCAATCTTGTTCGCCTCTGTTCTGTCTGCCTTACTTGGCGTGATATATCTTAGGCTGATTGCTTCAAAACAACCCAACAAAGCGCTCAGCTAGACACTAGAAGACGGTTCGAATTGTTACCACCCTCTGGCTGCCGTGAATATCGAACGTCGAATGTCGCCAGCGCCTAACGCCAGGTATGTCTGCTAGAGATTGGTATGCAGAGCCAGTCGGTCCTTCGCAACCCAGTCACGGGTTGCCAGCAAGGCGCTGTTCGACGCCATGAAAGTCGGCATGAGCACGCATTCTATTGAGTTGGCGACTGACGGAAATCTGAGGTCAGCACCAAAATAGACTCCGATTTTAAAATCTCTGACGGCAGAACTGCATTTTGTTCTGACGCTAAATAGCGACTGCACATAAGCAGGCCGTGAGACAACCGGCGCCGCAATCCAGCCTAATACGCGCCCCCAATACGCCACCAAACATACCAATGATTGAACCGTTCAATGCGGCGTAAATTCAATGACTTTGCTGCTCGCCACATCGCGGGCTACGCAATAAGCAATACCAAAAACATACTCTCAATTATCAACTGGTTTAAAAACTAACAGGCGGGGTAGTCCGCTCTGGCCCAATAGCGTTAACTTGCTACATTTCTCAACGCCCTTTATTTCATACAATAATACATTCACTTCAATGTACTATTATGGGGCAGAGACCTTATTTTTTGGCAAATAGCCTAATGAATACTGATTATATACATTGAGTACTATGCGTTAATTTGCTTATGGAAATTCAAGACGACCTGGCTGACGCAATCCTGATTGAGATCCGCCGAGTGGTGCGGGCCATTGATCTGGACTCTGAACAAATGGTGCGCCAACACAGCGTGAAGTATAAGTAGAATTAACCACCTTTTTTCTAATGGTCGATGTATCGGAAGTTGGCCAGCACGTTTGTTGAATACAAATTAGCTAATTTTCTTTCCCGCTGTGCCCAGTAAATGCCATATCCTTTCGGCTTAGGCACTAGTGACACCAACCTGCCAATGAATTCCATTGGGCTTAGAATAACGTGAGTTGTTCCATCATCATAAGGTGACTTAAGCTCAACAACGACATTACCTTGACCAATAAGCGAAAGACGCTGTTCTGTAATAGCAGGACGGGTAATATATCTGCGCAATCGCTCAAGCTTCTTGCGCTAACTCGCTTGTTGATTACTGTGTCCAGACTCGAATGGCATCTTCAGCATCACTGTACAAGTCTAGGTACTCAGATTCAGCGTCCCTGATCAAATATCCTGCTTTCTCAAGATAACGAGACACCCGTGCTGCTATTTTTTGCGCCACCTCGTCCAGACCCTGGGAAGTTAGCGGCTTTGCAGAATAGAAAACAGCATGCTTGTTATACACACCATCAAGGTAAAGCATGTGGTAGTGCAAGTTAAATTCAATGCACTTCCAAAGCGCTGTATAGTCTCACCGCCTCTGTCTGCGCACCAGACTTGACAGTCAGGCCAGCTCGCTTGATAAGGAAAGTGCTGATGACCCGGTGAACAATTGCAAGCACTTTACTCATCACTTCAGGTTGGGTTGCAAACAGAAAACGCTGCTGGATGGGCACACTCAACTTGATCCTTGCTGACACTGCAGCTGGCGTAAGATACAGGTTATCCGCCGCACAACCAAAATGCCGGGTTCGATTTACCTCGATAAAGGTTTTAAGTAGTTCGATATCTACTGAGTTGACTTATCTGCCGTCGCCGAAGCACCGTAAGGTACGGCTGATTGGACCCGTCTGGCAAATCAGCGGAACTAGCAGAAAGACTGTTGAATCGAAGCTCGCTCGCAACGAAATAAATACAGTGCTTAGGTTCTTGATTGTGAATGACCGACCCCGGCCCAACCAATCGTAGCAAAGCTCTCATTTTTGCTGGTCGATGTTTAGTGTCTAACAGCTCCGACCCATCGCCATTTACAAATTCACGTCTGGACTCGTCAGTTAGGGGCATAAAGAGGTTAGACGAATAGCTAGAGAGGCATCCACGTGACTCCGGATGGAAACCACAAGATGTTGTCGACGGAACTTGTCGTTGATTCAGAACCTCTTCATTCTATAGATCGTCGTGCCCAGTGCGGACGCTTAATGTGCAGGCAACCAAAGGAATTTACGATACATTTCCTAGAGTGGGACGAGACTGTTGTGCTTCCCCTAGTACTTCCCAGAGTTTGGGCTTGGAATTAAATTCTACTAACTGCTCGGCAACATGGGACTGAAAATCGGACGTGTACCCAGCACTGGATGTCGCCCAGGGCACGACAGTTTCCAGCGTATCGAGCGTTGCCATTCTTCTGAAAGCAATGGCCGCTAAGACATCATCGGGCAGCGAACCTCTCGTATTCAAGTAGAACGCGACTTCCCAGCCTTGCATGTAAGCCTGCATAAAGTAGGTTAGGGCCATTCGTTCTTCTTTGGTGATGTCATCCCCCGCCGCCGCAGCCACCATAAGTCTGGGAACAGGACCGCTGACCAGGGAATTTCGCAAGGTTGCATCCGCGGTCATCACAGATTCAATGGTTGAATTGTGTGTCTCAACAGTATTACTGCGAATTTGAATGGCAAGATACACTAGGGTAACCAGCACCCCCACAGCACCCAGCACCTCTCCGATGGCACCAATCGCTTCCCAATTCATACTGCGTCCTCGTTTTGTATCATCAAACCAAAACTTCGCGGTCAAAGCAAAGAGTCAGGACCGAGAATCAAGATCAAGGGACCTAGCACTTGGGTCTGGCCCGTTGCTCTCAGCTAAATGACCGGGGTAAGAAGAGATCTCTTGCGGCGCTTTGCGAACCACATATGTCGGTTGCAGCGTACACTGATGACTTCAATTCCGTATGATAAATGCTCTGAATTCGGACACCAGTAAACGTGAGGCAATCACCTTCCCCTATTGTTTTTGATGGCCGTAAAGAAGCTAATCACATCATCGCTTTGTTGAAAGAAGAGGTGGACCATCTTAAGCAGGCGGGCTGGCAACCCATGCTGGTCTCGATCACTGTGGGCGACGCTGAAGCTGTGCGACTTTATGTTCGCAACCAGCGTCGGTTTGCCCGGCGCGCCGATATCGAATTTGAAGAGCGACACTTTCCTGCCCATATTAGCGAAGCGGAACTGCTCGCTGCGATTGGAACCATGAACGTAGACCCCAGGGTCACTGGCATTATTGTGCAACGGCCAGTGCCCGAACATATTGCGGTTCGCAGGCTACAGGAAGCCATTCATCCGCTCAAAGACGTAGAAGGTCTGCATCCTGCCTCGATAGGTAACATTGTTTACGAGGTGCCTGAGATGGGCCCATGCACGGCGATGGCCGCGATCCACATTCTGAAACACGCCGGGGTCAAGCTTGAAGGGCTTGAGGTCTGCGTGGTGGGTCACTCTGAAATTGTCGGCAAGCCCATTGCATTTCTTTTGATGGCAGAGGGCGCGACTGTGACCGTTTGTCACCATATGACTCGTTCTGTGGCCGAACACTCTGTGCAAGCTGATGTGGTGATTGTCGCTGTTGGCAAAGCCAGGCTCATCACCGCAGACATGATCCAGCAAGGCGCCATTCTTATCGATATTGGCATTAATCAGGAAGTGGCAGAGGATGGCACGCATCAGGTAGTAGGTGACGTGGACTTCGATAGCTGCAAAACAAAAGCCAGCTTTATCACGCCAGTACCCGGGGGCGTCGGGCCGGTGACGGTTTCCCATCTGATCAAAAACGCGGTCACCGCCGCGAAGCGTCAGGCTACTCAATACGCCACCATAATGGGCGCTACCACTTCAGCCCAGAAGCCTCGCCACGACTAGCTTTGCCCAGGCCGGGATGGCGGGAGGATCGGGCAAAATGCGAGTGTCGTTTCCAAGTGTTCACATGTCGTTTATTTGCATGCAGTCGAACCCACTCTAAACCAATATTCCAGCAGCAAAGCGCGGCTAAACACGGCCGTGGATTCTCTTACAGAAAGGGTTATCGATTTCATGGCCGTATCGGGAAAACGCAGGGGTGGTGGCAGAGCAGGCAGAGCAGCAAGTCGGCAAGGTCTGGCCCAGAAAGCAGCAACTTTTATCGAGCGCAAGATACCCTATTTCAGCGTGCTCAATGCTGAAGCTCTCGAAACGATCGAACACAACGCCGACACGGTGCTCGAAGAGATTGGTGTCGAATTTCGCGGTGACGAACACGCGTTAAAACTCTGGCGTGAGGCTGGCGCAGATGTGGACGGCGAAAGGGTTCGATTTCCCCGCGGTCTTTGCCGGGGTCTGATTCGCGACAACGCACCTTCTGAATTCACCCAGCACGCCAGAAACCCCGAGCGTTCCACCATCATTGGCGGTGACCGCACGGTGTTGGTGCCAGCATACGGTTCGCCCTTCGTAAGGGATCTCGATCAGGGCCGTCGCTACGCTACCATTGCCGACTTCGAAAATTTTGTAAAGCTCACCTATATGAGCCCGGGCTTACATCACTCTGGCGGCACGATCTGCGAACCGGTAGATCTGCCCGTAAATAAGCGTCATTTCGACATGGTATATAGCCACATCAAGTATTCTGACAAGCCGTATATGGGGAGCGTCACCCACCCGGAGCGCGCCCAGGACTCGGTTGATATGAGCAAAATTCTGTTTGGCGAAGAGTTTGTCGACCAGAACACCGTCATTACCAGCCTGATTAATGCCAACTCTCCCCTGACCTTTGACGCCACTATGCTAGGAGCGGCGCGCGTCTACGCAGAGAATAATCAGGCGACAATGATTTCACCGTTTATCCTCGCTGGTGCCATGTCCCCGGTCACAGTCGCCGGCACTTTGGTGCAGATTCTTGCGGAAGCGATGGCCGGGATGGCCTATATACAACTGGTGAGAGCGGGTGCACCAGTGATCTTTGGCACCTTTGCCAGTGCGATCTCCATGCAGTCCGGCGCCCCAACATTTGGCACACCAGAACCCAGCCTGGTGCTCTACGGTGCCGCGGAATTAGCACGACGATTAGGTGTGCCCTTTCGATCAGGTGGCGGCTTATGCGCCTCGAAAATTCCCGATGCCCAGGCAGCCTTTGAATCAGCCAATACCATGCAAACCGCAGCTCTGGCTGGTGTGAACTTTATGCTTCATACAGCTGGATGGCTCGAAGGTGGGCTTGCCATGGGTTATGAGAAGTTTGTCATGGATGCCGACCAGGCCAATATGATCGCAATACTATTGGCTGGTGTGGATATGTCTGAAAATGGACTGGCGATGGATGCTCTAAGAGAAGTGGGACCCGGCGCCCACTTCCTTGGTGCGAGTCACACCCGGGCAAACTTCGAGCAAGCTTTCTACCGTTCTGAAGTCGCAGATAACAACAGCTTTGAGCAATGGCAAGAAGAAGGGTCAGAAGACACGGCAGCGCGCGCCAACAAAATATGGAAGCGCAAGCTCGCAGAATATGCGCCTCCTCCCCTGGACGAGGCGATTGATGAAGCCTTGCTCGACTTTATGAAACGACGCAAAGATTCATTTCCCGACATGAGCTACTAAGGGCTGTTATCCATGAGTACAGAAAGCGATGACCAAGAAGAAGACATTGATTTAAACGAACTGGAAGACAGCGAACTCGTCGAACAGATGCATGACGATCTATACGACGGTCTGCGGGAAGAAATTGTTGAGGGCACAGAAATCCTCCTTGGCCGCGGCTGGTCTCCAGACAAGGTGCTGAATGAGGCACTGGTGGCAGGCATGCAGATCGTTGGTGTCGATTTTCGGGATGGTATTTTGTTTGTGCCCGAAGTGCTACTTGCAGCCAATGCCATGAAGGGTGGCATGGCAGTGTTAAGACCACTGCTGGTGGAAACTGGCGCAAAACCTGTTGGTAAAATGGTCATTGGTACTGTCAAAGGCGACATTCATGACATCGGCAAAAATCTGGTGGGCATGATGATGGAGGGCGCCGGGTTTGAGGTCATTGACATCGGTATCAACA
Organism: Candidatus Azotimanducaceae bacterium; assembly: GCA_047625245.1. Classification (GTDB taxonomy): domain Bacteria; phylum Pseudomonadota; class Gammaproteobacteria; order Pseudomonadales; family Azotimanducaceae; genus JAHRVQ01. The sequence continues at coordinate 348 of JBLHQQ010000058.1, read as the reverse complement.
ACTCCGTCGAAGAATACATCGCGGCACTGCTTGAACACGAACCTGACATTCTCGGTATGTCAGCCCTGCTCACCACCACCATGCCCTATATGAAAGTTGTGGTGGACGAACTGGTGAACCGTAATTTGCGGGATCAGTATATTGTCATGGTAGGCGGCGCTCCATTGAACGAAGAATTTGGTGATGCGGTGGGTGCTGATGCTTACTGTCGTGATGCAGCGGATGCTGCGGACCAGGCAACGGCGCTGATCATGAAAAAGCGTGCAGCTAATGGATAAACGTTCTCTGGTTATCGCTTGCGGAGCACTGGCCCGGGAAATTCGCCAGCTGATCCAGATCAATCAGTGG
>JBLHQQ010000057.1:0-10853 GCA_047625245.1 Candidatus Azotimanducaceae bacterium | reverse complement strand
CCCAGCTTACCAGGTGGGCGAAACTCAAGGTGAAGGCTTGTGTTCAGATTGAAGAGACTTCAATCAATTTCATCCAGTCCGCTAAAGTAATTTCGTTTTTAATACACGATCTTGAAAGTTGGTCAGTTAGACGTCTGATAAGGCGGTACGAGAGTGCCGCTTCTAAGATCAGCTGGCGGCTTTATCGGCATGATTCTGACGCTCCAAAAATTTTCCATTGCCAAATGTCGCCAAAAATTCCGTTTCGTGCTGGCGCTTATATGCGATACTTTGTTCACAATAAGAACAGGATAAAGCCATGGTGAAGGTCTATCAGATCGCCTTGGACAGCCGAATTCGATGGTAATAAAGAAAAACCCTGATCAATTGACAGTTCCCAAGCCAGATGTGGCCGTTGAGTTGCGTCTTCAATTGCAACAAAACCGTCATCTGCAGGAGACAATTCAGGCCATGCGTGATGAGTTGGAGCGCGCCAGTGACCTTGCGAAGGCTCAGCTCCACCAACATCAGCTTGAAGAGAACAAAGAGACTGAGCAGTTGATCATGACTGTTCAGGCTCTACGCGACCAGTTAGAGCTGGCGGCCAACGATAAAACAAGTGCTATTCAACTCGAGTCGGCAAATTCCCAGCGAGAGCAGGGACAATTACGGTCGACAGCGCAGGCCTTACGCGAGCAGCTAGAGATACAATTGCAGCAACAAGGCCAGGCCGTTCAGCAGGTTCGCACAGAATCTTATCTTGAGATTAGTCAACTTAAGGCAACCGTTCAGGCGCTTCGTAGTGAATTAGAAGACGAAAGATTTGGCGCTGCCCAAGCTCTGCAGAAAGCCATTGCCACAACGCGAGTCGAAATTGCTGAGCTACAGTCCACAATCCAAGCATTGCGAGATCAAAACGAGCTTCAACAAACGCAGATGGACGATGCTATTCAAGCCGCGCGCTCGGAATCTTATCTTGAGATCAAGGGCTTGCAGGCGATGGCGCAATCGTTACGTGATCAGTTGACAACGACAAGTTTTGATAAAGATGCTGAGGTACAAAAAGCACAGGCGAGCAATCATTCGGAACATAACCAGCAACAATCCACAATTCGTGCGCTGCGTGATCAGTTAGAGCTTAGTGTGATCGAGCACGAGAGTGCGATTGGTACTGTCAGAGCCCAGGACAGCCAGGAAAAGAAAACCTACCAGCAGCTGGCTCAGCGCTTGCGTGAAGAGCTGGAATTGAGCCATCAGCAAAGCGCAGAGGCTGTTCAACAATCGCGTGCCAGCTCGGCAGGCGAGGTTCGACAATTGCGCAAGAGCATTCAGGCTATGCGTGAAGGTGCTGATGAATATGCCGGGGAACGCGAGCATGCCATCAGTCAGGCGACCTCTGGGCTGGCAGAAGAAAATAAACACCTAAAATTGACTATCATCGCTATGCGGCAAAAGATGGAAGAGAAGTTATGAGTAAGAGCAAGCAAACAGCTGCTGATTCAGAGCAAGCAGTGGAAAGGTTGCGGCGCGCAGAGATGTTGCTGGATCTATCGAGAACGGTCTCGGCGCTCGAGTCTCTCGACGATATTCTTGATGTGTTAGTGACAATCACTACCACTGAACTTGGCGCAGAGCGCGGCACGCTGTTTCTCAATGATCCAACCACAGGTGAGCTTTATTCACGAGTCGCCCAAGGTGTCGTCAAACGGGAAATTCGGATACTCAATGATCGTGGTATTGCGGGCCACGTGTTTAACGCCAACCAGAGTGAGCTTGTGCATGACGTCTACTCAGATCCGCGCTTTAACAGTGAGGTAGATGAAAGGGAGAACTTTGTCACCAAGAGCATCGTGTGCGCTCCATTACGTACCGTTCGTGGCGAGGTGATTGGTGTCACACAGATTCTCAATAAAATCGAAGGCGAATTCACCGAAGACGATATGCGGATGTTGGAGTTGATTACGACCCAGGCATCGATCGCCTTGCAGAGCAATCAGTTGATTGAGCAGATGCGACGTAACACCGTCAATGAAATGGAGTTCCTCGATATGATTGCGGATGTGACGTCCGAAATTGATATCGTGGAGTTGTTGACTAAAGTCATGCAAGAAGCCAAGCGAATGTTGAATGCTGAGCGTTCATCAGTTTTTCTGAACGATGAGAAAACCCAACAGTTGAACTTGCTGGTCGGTGAGGGTTTGCCGCCGGGAGGGATCAGCTTTCCCAATTTTGCCGGTATTGCCGGTGCCGTCTTCACGTCAGGTGAAACCGTTAACATTCCTCACGCTTATGCCGATCTGCGTTTTAATCCGGCGGCAGATAAACAAAGCGGTTTCTTCACGAGCTCCATGCTGTGTATTCCCTTGGTGAATAAGTCGGGCAAGAAGATTGGTGTGACCCAAATTCTGAATAAACGCGGCGGACCGTTTAATGAAGAAGATGAGCAACGCCTGACAGCATTTACGGCCCAGGTATCGATAGCACTCGAGAACGCCAAGTTATTTAGCGAAGTACAAACCATGCAGAATTACAACGAGAGTATTTTGCAGAGTATGCCGAACGGCATGGTCACCTTTGATGAAACTCACAAGATCAAGACTTGTAACCAACAGGCTTTGGACATCCTACATGTGATTGAAGATCAAGTCATTGGTAGATCAGCAGAGGAAATTTTTGCTGAAGATAATTTTTGGGTAGTCAAAGGAGTGGACGACGCGGAACAGTCCTTACAGATGCAGCAAGTAGTTGATGCTGAATTGCGTGTCGGCGCCGGCGTGGCATCCGTCAATGCCAGCTTCCAACCGCTACTTAATGAGGAAAAAGAAAAGATAGGCTCAATGCTGATGCTTGAGGACATCAGCAACGAAAAGCGCATGAAGTCTATGATGTCGCGCTATATGGATGCCGGCCTTGCAGATCGACTTATGGGTGGTGAGGAGGATAGTCTGGGCGGTACGTCTGCTGAGGCCACCGTATTTTTCTCGGACATACGTGGCTTTACCCCTCTGACGGAATCGCTTGGTGCCCAGGGAACAGTTGCGTTGTTGAACGAATACTTCACGTTGATGGTTGATTGCCTAACAGATGAAGGCGGCATGCTCGATAAGTTTATCGGTGACGCGATCATGGCGGGATTTGGCTTGCCGGTTTCTAATGGTGATGATGAGGATCGCGCGGTTCGCGCCTCGGTCCAGATGATCAAAGAGTTATGGAAGTGGAATGATACCCGTAGCTCAAAGGGTCAAGACCGGGTTGATATCGGTATCGGCTTGAACACGGACATTGTAGTTAGCGGCAACATTGGTTCTTTAAAGCGCATGGATTACACGATGATTGGTGATGGAGTGAATCTAGCGGCGCGTCTCGAGGGTGCTTGCAAGCAGTATCGTGCTCGCATACTGATCAGCGATAATACTTATGCCAAGTTGCGCGGTACCTATCGGTCAAGAGAAATTGATAAGGTCATTGTGAAGGGTAAGACCGAGCCCGTTAAGATTCACGAAATACTCGATTACCATACCGACCAGAGCTTCCCGCACATTCAAGATGTGCTGGGCTTTTTCAAGAGTGGTCGAGAGGAGTACCAAAAGCAGAATTGGGACAAAGCTAAGAGTGAATTTGATCAGGGTGTGCAGCTGAACCAATATGATCATCTATCGAAGATCTACATGGAACGCTGCGATTTTATGAAGGCTAACCCCCCGGGCGACGACTGGGATGGCGTTTGGACGATGGATTCCAAATAGAGATTCCATTAGCAAAGGATCCCCACCTACTCTCCCTGAGGGGTGGCGGTTTGCCTATTCAGAGTTCCGCTCCTTAAAACAGCAGTTTCTGTATCCGCTGATAGCTGCTCTACATGGCCAGCGTTTTCGCGTTAGACTTTGCAAAACGCAGACAATGGCAGAATAGAATGGCTGACGACAAACAAGTTCCACCAGCAGATTTTTCAGAACTGGTGACCGAGTGGGAACGCAACATCAACGAGTACTCCAACAAGCTGATGGGCACACCAGAATTTGCGAAATCCATGAACCAATTCCAGAACGTCCAAATGGCGTTCCAGAAGAATTTTTCAGTGACGTTGGCGCAGCAACTTGCCAACTTTAATATGCCGAGCCGTGACGACGTCGTGGCGATCAGTGAACAATTAACCGAGATTGATCAGCGACTGGCGCATATTGAAAAAGCCTTGGCCAGAACCAACGTCGGCATGGAAAAGCCAGCGCCAGAGCGGAAGCGTCCGGTGCGGACGAAAAAGCCACCGACAAAACAAAAAGTCGAGGGGCGGTAGGTTATGAGCGAGCAAACTCAACTCGCTTCGCAGATGCGCGAGCTGGTAGCAAAGACGCTTCAAAGAGGACAAAAAGGCTTCGACTATGTACGGTCTGGCAGTGCGCCGGTTGGACTTACGCCGAAAGAAACCATATACGATCGAGGTACTTTACAGCTCTACCACTACCTGCCAACAGTAGACGAGGTCTATCGAATCCCACTCATTATCGTCATGGCGACGACCAACAAGGGCTTCCTGTTTGATCTGATGCCTGGCCAAAGTATGGTCGAGTATCTGCTGCGCCTCGGATTCGATGTGTACATGATCGACTGGGATCCACCCACTATGGGGGAGAAAGGCCTCGGGCTTTCCGACTATACGCAGGATTTCTTACCCACCTGTATTGAGAAGGTTCAGGAAGACTCAGGCGTCGAAGACGTCAATATTCTCGGCTACTGCCAAGGTGGCGTACTCTCACTAATTTATGCCGCAACACACACAGACGGACCGCTCAACAACCTCGTCTGTTTGACAACTCCGGTTGACAGCCACCAGATGGGGCTGTTTCGGCTGTGGGCGAATGAAGAATTTATGGACCTTGATAACATGGTCGAAACCCTAGGTATTATTCCCGCTGACTTCATCACCAATTCATTTGAAATGCTCCGCCCGGCCCAAAAGCTGGCCGGACAAATGAGGTTGTGGGATCAGCTTTGGAATGATGATTTCGTAAAATCTTATCGCGCTTTCCAGCGCTGGGGCGATGAAACACTTCCGCTACCCGGCCAGTACCATAAAGATTGCACCAAGGAATTGATGTGGGAGAACAATCTCTTCAAGGGTGAACTGCTGCAGAACGGCAAGCTCGCTGACTTGAAAAACATCAAGATTCCACTCATGGCTGTAATGGCCAAGCATGATCATATAGCGCCCTACGACAGTACTAAACCGCTTCTCGGTCTTGTCGGGTCGACGGATAAGAACGAACTGGTATTGAAAGGCGGTCATGTCAGCCTTATAGCTGGTCCAAATGCAACGAAGCGAATGTGGCCAAAGGTCAGTGGCTGGCTGGAGGAAAGATCAGTTTGAACGGCTTAAAAAACAGGTACCCAAAGACTGTTCAATGTAAGGGTGAAGAGATTGAATTGATCCTTCTCGAGTCGCTAGAGACTGATTCTGTCAAATCCTTTACTGACCATCTCGAAGATGAAGATCTTTTGTTTCTTTCCCGGGACATCCGGCAGCCCAAGGTGATTGAAGCCTGGTCACGTAGTCTTGAATCCGGTGACATCGTCACGATAGCTGCCATGCGACAGGGAGAAATTGTGGGCACTACGGCTGTGGTCCAGGACAAACTCTCGTGGTCATCCCATGTCGGAGAACTTCGAATCCTGGTCCGCCCAGATGTGCGAGATATCAGCCTTGGCAGGATACTCATCCAGGAGAGTTTCCTGATGGGCCTTGATTTGGGTTTGGAAAAGCTAACCGTCCGCATGCTGCTCGGTCAGGATCGTGCAATCACAGTCTTCGAAGAGATGGGATTTCGGACCGAAGCAATGTTCCGTGATCATGTTAAAGATCCGTCGGGGAAAAAATTTGATCTGCTGATGATGAGCCATGACGTGGCAGGTGTTCAGTCTAGGATGCAAGCTTACGGCTTGGATGAGGCTCTATAGGCAGGTAGGCTGGTGTTCTGTGATACCTATTGCAAATTCCAGTCTGGTGTCCTATATTAGCTCCAATGGTGCATTGCAACATAATGCGAATAATAAACGAGGGAAGAAGATGAGCAATCCAATTGAGAAGGCCCAGCAACTCGGGCAGAAGCTGTTCGAGATTCAGACCAACACGATGCAGGAGTTGGCTGCAATGCAGCAAAAAAACCTTGAGAACTACTTCGAGATGACGCGAGAATTCACGACTCGTCTTCCGGCAGGCCAGGATCCGCAGGATCTGTTGAATCTGCAGCGCGAGGTTTCTGAATCCCTGTGGAAGAACTACCAGGAAACCAATGAGACGACTGGTGAGCTTGTCCGGACCGCATGGGATGAGGTAGGTGAAGCTTATCGGTCCGCATTGACCCAGGATTCAGAATAGGTTTTGCTCAGCCTGCCGGGGAGAATGTAAGAAGTCATATTTCTCTCTGGCGAGTTTCGCCCAGTAAGCCTTGGCGCTAGAACTTCCAACAGTTTGGTTTGGTCACTCTATTTCTTTGTGCATTTCTCGTCGTTCGGTCCGTAGAAACAAGAAAAAACATGCTGTCGCGACCGCCGATAGCAGATGCCAAATACCGTGTGCCTGAATGAGTGCATCCGGATTACATAACGGATGGCCAACTTTACCTGTCTGCCAAATCGCGAATGCGCTCATATAGCTGACCACTCCCAAAGCGAACCAGGGTAGATAGGTGCGTCGAGCTGCCGCTGGACCGGTAGCGAGGAGGCCGGGTAACCAAAACAGTGTTACCCACCAGAAGCTTGCAGGTTCTGCCAACATATCCAAAGGTGTAATGCCAAAGACTCCTGCGACGACAAAACCGACAAAGCCCGAGAGAAATCGTAACCACTGAGACCAGAACCGGTACAAAACCTCACTGATGATCCAAAAGGCAATTGAGAGCCCAAAGAAGTCGAGATTGATCCCTAGGCCGCCGCCATACATTGCGCGACCAACGCCATAAACCAACACCAAAGCTGCGTAGATAACTAACACTTGTTTAGGCGGCCAGCGCCCCATGCTTGAAACGTTTATCAGCCAAGGGATCAAGATGTACATCACCATGCTGAGGTTGTCTGCCCAACCTCCCCATGCCGTGTGAGTGCCATGCATCAACAACGACCCCGGACCCAACCAAATAGCAGCGCCTGCATAGAGCAAGGCAATCGGGTTGTGACCAAACATGGTCCCGGTTCTTCCGGCCTGAACATCTCGGCCCAACAGCCAAAGCATCCATAGCCCCGCGACCATAAAGCCAAGATTACTCAGCGCATTCACTGGTTCATGAAATAATCCAGGTTGCACCCGTTCACACCATCTGGAAATTTCACCCACTGCCTGTTCTCTGGCTGCGGCGGTTCCCCAACCTTGCCAGCCGAATAGTATATAGCCCGCAAAGAATGCGAAGCTGGCGGCTAGACCTATCTTCAAGGGCTTAAAAGCATCAGCTATCATGTTTGACTTATTCCTTAGGCAATTGTGTTTTAGCCGCCGCGACATAACCCCGATTCCACGTCGGGCTAATCGTGAGGTCGTTAATGCAGACATGTTTGGGCATTTGCGCCAGGAACTTAATCAACTCACCGCAATCTTCAGCCTGGACCATCTTTGCGCGATCTTCACTGCTGACCGGAATAGGCCGGTTATCCAGAATAGGCGTGGCAACCTCACCCGGACATACAGCACACGCTCGAACCCCGTACATGCCAGCCTCCATATTGATGCTTTCATTCATCGCATTCATGGCATGTTTAGCTGCGGTATAGGCAGGCCCGGTGACGATACTCACATGTTTCCCGGCCCAGGACGAAATGTTGATGATCAAGCCATCACCTTGTTCTTTCATGGCCGGTAGTACTGCTTTACAACAATAAAATGCGCCATCTAAATCGATTCGAATAACGCTATCCCAATCTTCTACACTCAGATTGTGCCAATTTCGTTGTTTCACATTGATGCCCGCGCTTGCAACCATGACATCTATTCGACCATGTTGCGCCAGAATTCGCTGGGCGACTGATACAACCTCATCCTTATCAGCGACATCCAGTTTTTCAATATTGGCGCGACCCTGACAACGTGCAGCCACTTCGTCTAATTTTTCTGGGCGTCGACCAGACAGTACGACATGCATACCGGCTTCAGCCAGCGCAACGGCGGCCGCTTCACCAATGCCGGTTCCAGCACCCGTGATCCATGCAATCTTTCCTGATAAATCTCTTAACATTGTCTTGTCTCCGCTTTCTCAATGCATGTTATAAACACTTTGTACCAATTTAGCATTGGGCCATTCACTACAATTGTTGCACCGTAACGCAGTTTCGCGGTGCCAACGCAAAGAGGAGATTTCATATGCTGTCCAAGTTTAGTATGAAAATAGTTGTGGCAGCGTGTGCCACATTGATGTTTTTGGCTGGTTGCGTTGAAAGCACCGACGATGAGGTCGCGGTCGACCTGGTCGAGCAAGACTTAAAAGTAGCCGAAGAAAATTGGCGGCAACCTTTGTTCAGTGGATTGGGTGGTGTGAATTTCCCCATTACGACTACGTCGCCCGTAGCACAAAATTACTTTAATCAAGGTCTTGCGCTCTCTTATGCATTCAACCACGCAGCGGCTGATTTCGCCTTTACCGAAGCCACGATTTACGACCCTGACTGCGCCATGTGTTACTGGGGTAGCGCTTTGGTTTTGGGGCCAAACGTAAACGCGGCTATGGTACCTGGCAATGCGCCTCGTGCCTTTGGCTTAGCTCAGAGCGCAAAACGATTGAGTGAAAATGTCAGCGCCAAAGAGCAGCAACTCATTGAAGCGCTATTACAAAGGTATACAGCAACAGAACCTGCTGATCGAAATACACTCAACGAGGACTATGCCAACGGCATGCGAGCGGTCATGAAAGCCCATCCTGAGGATGCGCACATCGCGGCGTTGGCGGCTGAATCCATGATGGATGTTCACCCCTGGGATTTTTGGGATGCACAGGGGCAAACACGGGCCTGGACCACTGAAATCACCGACACTATTGAGGCGGCTCTAGCGCTCGATTCTAAGCATATCGGAGCCATTCATTTGTATATCCATGCGGTAGAACAATCTTCCACGCCAGAACGAGCAGAAAGCTACGCCGATACACTGGCTGATCTCGCCCCAGCTGCTGGACACCTGGTGCACATGCCCGCCCATATTTACATGAGGGTAGGGCGTTATCACGATGCAACTTTGAACAACATACTTGCGACTGCGTCGGATAATGAATTCATTCAAGCTTGTCGATCGAACAGCCCCATCTATCTGGCGGGTTACATTCCGCATAATTGGCACTTTGGCTGGGTAACCGCCGCCATCAGTGGTTGGAAAAGCAAAGCCTATGAGTTAGCGGACGGCACCGCCGCTGCGTTAACCGAGGAGTTACTAAGAGCGCCTGGCATGGGCGTCGCACAACACTTTTTAGTGCAACCACTTTACGCCAGAGTTCGATTCTCCGATTGGCCAGCGATCCTTGCCGCTCCGGCTCCTGATGATGACCTGCTATACGCACGTGGTGTCTGGCACTACGCTCGAGGTCAGGCTTTTGTCGGCTTGAACGAGACTGAAAAAGCAAAGCAGGAGCTATCAAGCCTTTCTATTATCCGCAACATGCCTGAACTCCAAACTCTTAATTTTTTCAAGCGCAAGGGCGCGCCCGTGCTGTTGGAAATTGCTGAGACTGTCCTAACCGGTTCTATTTCAGCCAACGAAGGGCAGCTGAAAAATGCCATATCGACCTTAGAAGCTGCTGTGGCAATGGAGGATGCGCTACCGTATTCCGAACCACCTGAATGGTTTTTTCCTGTGAGACATGCGTTGGGTGCTGTCCAAATTTCCGCAGGTGATTTTGAAGCGGCAGAGGCTACCTACCGTCGAGATCTTGAGAAAATGGTCGAAAATGGTTGGGCCCTTCGCGGTTTAGTTAAGGCCCTAACATTGCAGGGAGAAACTGAAGCGGCGCAGACCGTGCAGCACCGATTTGAAGCAGCTTGGAGCAATGCGGAGATCGAAATTGCAGGCTCAGTTATTTCTTCAGACTAAAGATATCGGTTCTAGCACTCGTGATGTATTTCTTGTTGCTGATAGTTCTCTGGAGAGGGACTGCGATAGCGGCGCCAGGCGTTGGTCCAAGCGAGTGCGTCCGACGGTGCAGCGCCGATTTAACCGCGTCGGCCGATGCATCTGTATCCAGAAGCTATCCCCAATCCGAAATACCTGAAAAGAGTACCAGTAAGGGATAACTTTGAATATTCAGGAATAACTTGAGCATAAACTCGGGACCGGAACAATAATTCCTGCTGTAGACTCAGTTACGCTGTTTCACGAGGACAGGGCATTACTATCGCGGCTAGCGGTATACTGCCCGCGCTAGAACCACTCGAAGACCAATCGTAACAGGGCAATCCAGCCCATTGAATCTTTGAACTTTTGAATCTTTGAACTTTTGAATCTTCAATTCAGGAAACTAAACAGCAGTGAGTAGATGGGAAATGGTGGATGCGGCAAGTATCCCGAACAACGGTGGTGAATTGCAGCTCTTCCAACGAGATAGCGAGTTCGCGATTAAAATCAAAGGCGGCCAAGGTGATCTTATGAACAGCCGAACCCATGGTTCGGAAGATGCCCTTGGGACGCTCGCCTGTGAGCCTTTTCGCAATAAGCCTGAGGCTAAAATTCTTATCGGGGGTTTAGGGATGGGCTTTACGCTCGCCACAGCATTGCAATCTCTTGGGCCTGGTGCGCAGGTCATCGTGGCAGAACTGGTGCCGGGTGTTGTGCAATGGAATAGAGACCTCGTCGGTGCCTGCGCCGGTAATCCGCTAGAGGATGATCGCGTAACAATAAAAGACGCAGA
>JBLHQQ010000056.1:0-10889 GCA_047625245.1 Candidatus Azotimanducaceae bacterium | reverse complement strand
GAAATCCAAGCGCCTGCCTGGATTCCAAATAGGCTTTTGCGACGCCGCGAGAAAGTGCGCGGACTCGCAATATAAAGCGTTGCCGCTCGGTAACTGAAATCGCGTTTCGAGCATCTAATAGGTTAAAAGCGTGGGAAGCCTTCATGACAAATTCGTAGGCGGCTAGAGGGATGCCTACTTCGAGCAAGCGTGTGGTTTCAGACTCGCAGAAATCGAATTGGCTAAATAGTGCGTTTACATTGGAATGGTCAAAATTATAGGCAGACATTTCTACTTCATACTGATGGAATACATCGGCATAGGTCACTGATTGATTACCTGTCTTGCTCCATACTAACTGCTGAAAGTCATCGACGCCTTGTAGGTAGAGGGCGAGACGTTCCAAGCCATAGGTAATCTCGCCAGTGACCGGATAACACTCAAGGCCGCCAACCTGCTGAAAATAAGTAAATTGGGTGATTTCCATGCCGTCCATCCAAACTTCCCAGCCAAGGCCCCAGGCTCCGAGAGTTGGTGACTCCCAATTGTCCTCAACAAAACGTATATCGTGTTCCAGTGGATCAATTCCCAGTGTTCGAAGGGAATCCAGATATAATTCTTGGATATTGTCCGGGGATGGTTTCATGACGACCTGGAATTGGTAGTAGTACTGGTATCGATTAGGGTTTTTGCCATATCGACCATCCGTGGGACGGCGGCAGGGCTGGACATAGGCGCTCCGCCAGGATTCTGGACCAATAGAACGAAGAAAAGTTGCCGGATGAAAAGTACCGGCGCCGACCTCAAGGTCGTAAGGTTGCATCAGCACACAACCCTGATCAGCCCAGAAGTTCTGGAGTGTCAAAATTAGGTCCTGAAAAGTATGACTGCCCATTCGAGACTTTGCCCCCGGCGAAAAAGTGCGTAAGTATACATTAAGCTTTTAGGAAAGGAGTCAGGATTGGCCAAGCATACCCAACAACGCTGCGACTGGTGTCGTGGCGACGAACTATACGAGGCTTACCATGACGAGGAATGGGGTGTTCCTCTACACGACGATCGAAAGCTGTTTGAATTCCTCATACTTGAAGGCGCACAGGCTGGCCTAAGTTGGATAACGGTACTTCGAAAGCGTGAGAATTATAGATACGCATTTTGGGACTTTGATCCAGAGAAAATGGCATCTTTTGGTAAGCTGGAGAAAAATAAACTACTGAATAACGAAGGTATTATTCGTAATCGATTGAAAATCGACAGTGCAATCAACAACGCTCAACGATTTCTTGAAATTCAATCTAAGGGCACCTTTGATGACTATCTATGGCAATTTGTAGACGGAGCGCCAATCCAAAATGATTTCAATAATATTTCTGAGGTACCCGCAACTACAAAAGCGAGTGACGTGATGGCAAAAACTCTAAAAAAGGCCGGCTTTAACTTCGTTGGTTCAACCATCTGTTATGCCTTCATGCAGGCGACGGGTATGGTCAATGATCACCCTTTGAGTTGTCCCCGTTATAGTGTTTGTAAGGCTCTCGCGTGACGGTATTGTTAACCTTGCTGTTGCGTCTGCAATCGATGCTGCCGCTCTCCCTCAACCAATGGCTTGGCAGATGTTTGGGAAGTGCTAATTACTATCTTGATAGCCGCGGTGCTCTTGTAACAAAAGAGAACCTGAGGCTCTGTTTACCGGACCTTTCATCCCAGGAAATTAGCACTCTCGCCCATCGATCAATGCGTCATACCGGTATGACCGTATTGGAAACCCCGTCGGTTTGGTTGAGCGATTCGGTTAGAACGATTGCCTGGCTTGGTCAAATAGAAAACGAGCACCTTCTGGATGATGCACTGGCATCAGGCAAGGGTACATTGGTAGTACTGCCCCATCTTGGTAATTGGGAAATGTTAAACGTTTACTTTGCAACAAAAGGCGGCATGACAGCGCTTTACCATCCGCCGAGACAAGATTGGTTAAAACCGCTCATGGAGAAAGTCAGAGGCGACAATCTTGTACCGACCAACCGGCAAGGTTTGGCAACACTGTACCGTAAACTGAAAGAAGGCAAGGTGGTGACGGTACTACCGGATCAGGTTCCGGCTACAGGATCTTACGCGCTTTTTTTTGGCCAGATGGCATTAACAGATAGGCTGGTTCCAAGGATGCTGCAGAAAACTGGCGCGCGAGCAATTGTTTGTATTGTCTATCGGCAGGAAGGAAGATTTAACATTCGATTTAGTGAAGTCGAAGATGACCTCTATGCTAACGATATCGAAAAGTCTCTTTCGGCTCTTAACCTTTCGATGGAAAAAAGTGTTCGTCATAAACTCACCCAATACCAATGGGAGTATAAACGTTTTCGAGAGCGACCAGTTGGAGAGAAAAAGCTGTATAAGTTCAACAACCAGCATGACCAGTTTCACTGAAGGACCAGTTCGGCCACCGCTGTTCGCCACTACTTTCGCCAGAACATGGGTGTAAATAACACCAACAAAGTGAAAATTTCTAGGCGACCCAGAATCATCGCAAAGCACAAAATAATCTTGGCGGTATCTGTCATATCCGCGAAATGATAAGCAACCTGCCCTAGTCCCGGGCCAAGATTGTTAATGGCGGCTGCAACCGCAGAGAAGGCGCTAAGAAAGTCGACGCCGGTTGCAACGATAGCCAGAAGCATAAACAAGAATAATATGACATAGACAGAAAAGAACCCCCATACCGCCTCAACGATTCTGTTAGACACGGGCCGCTTGTTCAATTTGATCGGAAAAATTGCATTGGGATGAATGAGTCTGTGAATTTCCCTCAATCCTTGTTTGCAGATCAGCATGACTCGCATTACTTTCATTCCGCCGCCAGTAGATCCGGCGCAGGCGCCCATGAAAGCACCAAAGAAAATGAGATATGGCAGCATGCTAGGCCAACCACTGAAATCAGCGGTGACGAATCCGGTGGTGGTAAATATAGAAACTACTTGGAATGTTGCGTATCGAATTGATTGCAGGCCTGCATATTCTGCTGATTGGTAAAGAACTAAGGATACGACGGTGGTTGTTGCAATAAGTACCGCGAGGTAAAACTTGACCTCATCGTCTCGTAAATAATGACCGATGGTTCGTTCTCGAAAGGCGAAGAAGTGTAGGCCAAAGTTCATGCCCGCAAGCACCATAAAAAAGATAGCAATGGACTCGATCAATGGGGAATCGAAATATCCCATACTTGCATCGTGGGTCGAAAACCCGCCGATGGCGACGGTTGAAAAGCTATGACAAATAGCATCGAATAGAGACATGCCTGCTGCCCAGTAGGCGAGCGCACAGATAAAAGTCAGACCCAAATAAATTGACCAAAGGGCCAATGCAGTCTGTTTGATTCTGGGCGTGAGCTTTGAGTCTTTTACCGGTCCAGGTGTTTCTGCACGATAGAGCTGCATGCCTCCTATTCCCAGCATCGGGAGAATTGCTACCGCTAAAACGATGATCCCCATTCCGCCGAACCACTGCAGTTGTTGTCGGTAAAACAAGATGGATTTTGGAAGTGAGTCTATTTGTGTAAGCACCGTGGCGCCAGTTGTTGTGAGGCCAGAGAATGACTCAAACAAAGCGTTAGGCCAGGACAGACCAATACTAGATTCTTGAACAAGGGGAATGGCCCCGACGCCACCTAAAATCAGATAGAACATGGTGGTGATTAAGAATCCATCTTTTATGCGCATATCTGCTTGTTGCCGCATAAACAGAACCCAAAACACGAACCCGGTGATCAGCGTTAAGCCAAAGGTATCGAGGAAAGCAATATAAGCGCCATCATCGTAAATTAGCGAGACAATAATAGGCGGCACCATCGTGACGCTGAACATCATAAGTAGGATACCGAGAACTTTTAGGGCGATTTGTAGATGCATGATCTAGAAGAAGCTGAACGGAGCTTGGAATAGCTTCTCAACGTCCGAAACCAGGCTTCTATCAACCATAAAAAGAATCAAGTGATCATCGTTCTGCACCACCACGTCATCGTGAGCAATGATGACATCGTTGCCTCGAACGATGGCACCAATTGTTGTGCCTCGTGGTAGATCGATCTCCTGGAGTTGACGCCCGACAACTTTTGAATTGCTGCTGTCACCGTGCGCAATCGCCTCCATAGCTTCAGCGGCACCGCGCCGTAGTGAATGCACTCGGACAACATCGCCGCGCCGGATGTGGGTCAATATTGAACCAAGGGTCGCCTGCTGAGGAGAAATGGCGATGTCGATATCGCTGCCTTCAATTAGGTCCACATAGGCGGGGTTATTAATAAGAGTGATGACTTTTTTTGCGCCGAGGCTTTTGGCCAGCATCGACGACATAATGTTGGCCTCATCGTCGTTGGTTACCGCGCAAAACACGTCAGTGTCTTCGATATTTTCTTCCAACAATAATTCCCGGTCTGAGGCATCACCCGCTAACACAATAGCCCGGTCTAGTATTTCCGACAGCTCGTAACAACGCTGCCGGCTTCGTTCGATAACTCTTACGCCATATTTGTGTTCCAGCGCTCTCGCGAGACCTTGACCGATGTGCCCGCCACCGGCAATTATGATTCGACGATTAGGCCGCTCGGTTCTTCGCATCTCGCTCATGACTGCTTGAATGTCGTTAGCAGCAGCAATAAAGAAGACTTCATCGTCCGCCTCTATGACGGTATTACCCTCGGGCATGATGGGTCGGTTCTGGCGAAAAATTGCGGCGACTCGAGTGTCCACCGTCGGCATGTGCTGGCGTAAATACTTGAGTTCCTGGTCAACGAGGGGACCGCCGTAGTAGGCCTTTATACCGACCAACTGGACCTGGCCAGACGCGAAGTCCATTACCTGTAGAGCGCCTGGATTCTCGATCAGACGCTGAATATCATCGGTAACGATTTTTTCCGGGTTGACAATAAAATCGACGGGCATTGCTTCATTCCGAAAAATGCTGGAATGTTCCAAATACCCAGTAGAACGAATGCGGGCGATTTTGGTCGGCGTGTGGAAGACCGAATAGGCAACCTGGCAAGCTACCATGTTGACTTCATCGCTGTTGGTGACAGCAATCAACATGTCGGCATCCTCGGCACCGGCCTGGCGCATGACATCAGGATGAGATGCATGTCCACGGACCGTCCGGATATCAAAGCGGTCCTGCAGCTCCCGCAATCGGTCTGCATCACTATCTACGACGGTAATATCGCTGGCTTCCTTGGTCAGGTTTTGGGCGAGGTTACCACCTACTTCACCGGCACCAAGGATGATGATTTTCATGGGCTACATTTCTGAATTCGGGAGAAGAAAAAGCCATCGCTTCCGCCGTTAGTTGGGAGAAGTTGCAAGCCTTCCTGGCTGGCAATACCGCTGTCGCATCGGATTGGGAGTAGTTTTGCATCTGCGTTAGTTGCAACAAAGCGCGCGATGATATCCTGATTTTCATCGGGTAAAACTGAGCAGGTTGAATAAAGGAGTTCTCCATTCATGCAGAGCAATGACCAAGCCTTTGCTAACAATTCTTCTTGAGTGGTGGAAAGCTTATCAATATCTGTATCCAGACGCAGCAACTTAATATCCGGGTGGCGGCGGATGATGCCAGTTGCTGAGCATGGTACATCCAGTAGAATTCGATCGTAGAGCTCCTCCGGCTCATGCCGAAGTAGGTCCTCGGTTGTCACGACGCAATCGAGCTTTAATCGCTTGAGATTTTCTCTGATGACCGCTGTACGTTTCATACCTATATCTAGAGCGGTCAACAGGACGCCATCTTCTTGCTCCAAAATTGCGCAGGTTTTACCACCCGGCGCGGCACAAGCATCGAGCACCTTTTGCCCCGATTGAACATTAAGAAGTTCTGGAATCATTTGGCTTGCTTCGTCTTGAACGCTCGCTAGGCCATCAGCAAAGCCGGGCAACTTGTCTACGGACCTTGGCGTTTTGAGGTAAATACTTGTGGTGGCGAGTTGTCCGGGGGACGCTTCAATTCCTGCCTGGGCCAGTGTGGCTAGGTACTCATCCCTGCTGGTTTGACGAAAATTTACTCGCAAGGTCATGGGTGGTTCGACCTGGTTCGCGTCCATGATGAGGTCTGCATGATCAGGATAGGCGTTCTCTATGCGTGAAACGAGCCACTGGGGGTGATTGGTCATGGCTTCGCGATCGGTGCTCATTTCAGAAACCAACGCCGTTTTTCGACGTTGATAGTTTCTTAGTACGCCATTGATAAGCTTCTTGGCCCAGGGTTTCTTCAACCCAATTGCTGCCTCGACTGCGAAATTGACGCTGGCATGGGGAGGTCGGTTGAGGGCGTCGATACTATAGATCCCAGTCAGAACAAGTAGCTCAATGTCTTGATGTTTGGCGGCAAGGGGTTTGGTCACCAGTTGCTCAAGGCATGCAGATAGAGAGTAGTAGTTTCTCAAAACCCCGTAGGCTATTTGTCGACTGAGCGGCGAATCGTGAGTACTAATCGCCACGTCTAGACTCCTGCCGTCGGCGACCTTAAGTAAAATTTTGACCGCTGAAACATATTCCTGCATAGCTACTGCTGCCTTCCACCAGAGATTTTCATAGCAGGCTGGCGCCGACATAAAAAATGTCCGTTCGTGAGTTTTGTATGTCTCGGCCGGTCAATATGCTGCCTTTTCCGAGAGGAATTTGAAGACGCTTGAGCAGCAAGGTCCCCTCCCCTGCGGCTACAGAGATACCGTGTGGAGAAACTTCTAAAACACTACCCGGAGCGGCGGTTTGTTGTTGGCTGGTGGCTTCACAGTCATACACTTTAACCCTTAATAGCGAGTTGCCGTTCTGACACTCGCAAAAACAAACAGGGTCAGGATTAAAGGCCTGAATCTTTTGGCAAATATTCACAGCCTTATCAGACCAGTCGATTCTGGCCTCTCGTTTGTTGATCTTCTTTGCATAGGTGCCGTCTTTTGGCTGTGGCTTTGGTTGCAATTGACCTTCTGCAACCTGATTCAGTACCTCAAGCAGGCCATTGATGCCTAGGATGGACAGTCGATCTGAAAGACTGGCGGCGGTATCCACTAATTCAATGGGAGTTGAAGCTTCTAGCAACACTGGCCCCGTGTCGAGACCCGCATCCATTTGCATAATGCAGATTCCAGTGTGGCTGTCACCTGCTTCAATGGCTCTTTGAATGGGAGCCGCCCCTCGCCATCGAGGTAGGAGCGAACCATGGACATTGATGCATCCGTGAGTTGGTAGGTCAAGAAGATCCTGACGCAATAACTGACCATAAGCCACGACAACCAAAAGATCAGGCGCAAAGGGTTCAAGATCGATTGTGCTCACTTTGTTTGGCTGAATCACCGCAAGGCCATGTTCAAGGGCAAGTGTTTTAACAGGACTTGGTACCAATTTCTTTCCCCGCTTACCGGCTTTATCCGGTTGCGTCACGACCCCCTTTATAGTGATTCCTGCCTTAAGCAAGCCGGACAAGTGTTGTGCAGCAAAGGTTGGCGTGCCAGCAAATACGATATTCAAGTTAATCCTGTGCCTTAAGCTTTTGCAGCTTAAGGAGACGCTTGCGAATGAGCTGTCGTTTGGTGCCTGACAGGTAATCGACGAATAGCTTGCCTTCAAGATGGTCCATTTCATGCTGAATGCAAATGGCCAGAAGACCCTCCGCATCGAGGATGAATTCGTTACCGTCCCGGTTGAGCGCTTTCACCTGAATTTTCTCGAAGCGGTCCACGGGCTCGTAGAAGCCGGGGATTGATAGACACCCCTCGTCTGACTGAATTTCACCTTCTGAAGTAATGATCTTCGGATTGATGAAGACCATTGAACTCTGTTTGTCGTCAGACACATCTAGTACCAGCACCCTCTGGTGTACATTAATCTGACTAGCAGCCAGGCCGATGCCGGGTGCGGCATACATGGTTTCCAGCATGTCATCGCTAAGTTTAGCGATTTTGCCGGTTACGTTGCTAATGGGTTTGGCTTTGGTCCGGAGACGGGGGTCCGGGAATTCCAAAATGTCTAATAGGGCCATATGGTTTTGCCTAATACCTCTAGTAATAGAGCAACTTGTGCTGCTAAGATTATGATCATGTTGAATAAATTGACGAAAAGAGCCCTTTCCGCGCAGGCGCAATTGTACTCTTTTTAACGCAGGGATTCGCCCCATGAAGACAACTCTTCTCGCGCTAGTGCTGAGTTTTGCTCTTGCAAGCACCGCGCTGGCTGTCGATAGTATTCTACGACCTGACCACCCCGAACGTTATACCGTACAAAATGGTGATACCCTTTGGGAGATCGCCTCGATGTTCCTAACTGATGCGTGGCTGTGGCCTGAAATTTGGCAAATCAATCCTAATATTAAGAACCCTCACCTCATTTATCCCGGTGATCTGATCACGCTGGTCTATGTGGATGGTCACCCGCAGCTTACGGTCGCTCGTGGTGTACAGGCTCGAACCATTAAGCTTAGCCCCACCCAACCGGTCGCGATTGGCGATCGAAATGTAAAAGCAAAGCCAAGGATTCGACCAAGCCCATTAAGTAGTGCTATCCCAGCGATACCTCTAGATGCGATCGCCAGCCTATTGACTACCGGCAGAATTGTTGAGCGGGACACTCTTGAACTTGCGCCTTACATCTTAGCCGGAAAGTCGGATCGACTGATTTTTGGACCCGGTGACGAGTTTTATGCCCGTGGTGAAACCTGGACTCCTGGAACCAACGTCTACGGCATTTTCCGTCAGGGTGAGGTTTATCAAGATCCTGAAACACGGGAAGTGCTTGGCTATGAGGCAAGAGAAGTAGGTACCGCGTCAGTGAAGGCCAGGAACGAAGATGTCTTCACCCTCAGTCTCACAGCTGTAAAAGAAGAAGTTCGGATCGGCGATAGGTTATTGCCGACAGAGGAGCGCCGGGTTGAATCAACTTTCTATCCAAGCGCACCGGGTGCCGAGGTAAACGGTGTGATCATGACGGTGTTAGGTGGAGTGACTCAGGTGGGTCGAAATGATGTCGTGGCGATTAATCGCGGTGAGGCAAACGGTCTTGAGGTGGGTGACATTCTCGCGATCTATAAGAGCGGTAACGTGGTGCGAGATAAGGTTCGAAAAGAGCGTGTGCAGCTGCCACCAGAACGGGCAGGAATATTAATGATCTTTCGAAGCTTTGAAAAGATGTCCTATAGTTTGATTCTAGAAACAGAACAACCTTTGAGAGTGGGCGATAACGTACAAAACCCATAGCTTTCAACTCTAATCGAAATTGGCGCGTTGGTTTAGTCTGCGGCCATGTTTGCACTTCTCAGTCTTCATCGATTAACGGCTGGAAATCCCGGCCTCGCACAAAAACTTGTGCAAATATACGGTAGCTCTGAATTGGTTTTATCAGAGTTTGATCGTCGTCTCACCCCTATAGCGCCCGCAATTGCTAGAGCAATTACCCAGTCTGGGTTCTCAAAGGAACATCAAAACCTAGTAGAAGATGATTGCTCCTGGGGCGAGGAAACCTCCCGACATCTGTTAAGTGTTGACCACCCACACTATCCTTTCCTCCTTAAATCTCTGTCAGATCCTCCTTTTATGCTTTTTGTTTGGGGTGATTTAGATCGTGTTGCAAGCGATCAGATCGCGATAGTCGGGAGCCGTAAACCCACGCCGTTGGGAATATCGAATGCGACTCGAATGGCGAACCAACTAGCGGAGGTTGGTTTTACCATCACCAGTGGTATGGCTATCGGTGTCGATGCTGCTGCTCATCGGGGTGCATTGGAGGCCGGCGGTTGTACGATTGCCGTTCAGGGTTGCGGCGCAGATCGAATCTACCCTCGCTCTCATGAAAGGCTGGCACTTAGGATTCTCGAGCGAGGGTGTTTGGTGTCTGAATATCCGACCGGCTTTCCTGCCCACGCCCGTCATTTCCCGCAACGAAATAGGATTGTGACGGGACTGTCCAGAGGTACGCTGGTGATTGAAGCGACCGAAAAGAGTGGGTCCTTGATCTCGGCCCGACTTGCGATGGAGCAGGGCCGGGAGGTCTTTGCTATCCCGGGTTCAATTCGATCGCGGCAAAGTGAAGGTTGTCATCAGCTGATTAAGCAGGGGGCAAAGCTTGCGACCTCGGTATTAGACATCATTGAAGAATTTCACGATTTTGAGGTCACGAGGAGCTCCCCCGCTTCTCTCAGTGAAAATGAACAAAGAGTCATGTCAGTACTTCAGAACGGTCCTCGGCATGCGGATCGAATGGTCGAGGAAACGCGATTTTCCATTGCCGAACTGCTGGCGATCTTGATTGGTTTAGAGATCAAAGGAGAAATAGAATCTGGATCAGATGGCTATATGTTGCCTAAGCTGTCTTGAAAGGCGAACAAGACTACTGTAATTTGCCTCACCTTTGGTCTAGGAGAAGGATATGGCAACTGGGTTTGTTGCGATCTTAATGGGTTCTGACTCTGATCTGCCTGTTATGCAGGCATCCGTCGATATTCTAAAAAAGTTCGGTATTAAGTATGAAGTGCGAGTCACCAGCGCTCATCGTACACCGGCGGATACTCAGGCGTTTGTGTTGGATGCGGACCAGCGTGGAGCCGCTGCGTTCATCTGTGGCGCTGGCATGGCTGCTCATTTGGCTGGCGCGGTGGCGGCGCATACCTTAGCCCCTGTGATTGGCGTGCCGATCGATTCCGGCCCACTGCAAGGGTTTGATGCGTTGCTTTCAACTGCTCAAATGCCCGGCGGGATTCCTGTCGCAACAGTTGCGATCGGTAAGGCTGGAGCAAAGAACGCCGGTTATCTCGCCGCACAAATTATGGGGACTTCAGATTCTGAACTAAGAGCGAAGTTGATCGCTGAACGAGAAGAAAGTGCTCAAGCGGTTCGAGATAAAAACAATAACTTGAAACTTTAGATGGGCAACCAGCCCTGG
>JBLHQQ010000055.1:0-10896 GCA_047625245.1 Candidatus Azotimanducaceae bacterium | reverse complement strand
ACTTCGATCAAGACCCGCCGCCTTGATGCTATCGGTTTCGTGCCGCATTATCTTCAATGCCAATCGCAAGCCAATTGTCATTGGCCTGACCATGAGCTCTCGAAAACCATCGACTGTGGTTTCAGTAATCTGGGCGAGATAAGCAATCTGGGATGAACTTCCGGACAACAGGTAGGAGCCACCATCCAAACGCTGAACTCCCTGCAGGCGGCCGCCCGTCGACGGAATATCAATAGTGTTTGTGGCTGAAATGATGTTGGTGATCTAGACCAGAATGGACATGAAAGCCTGTTCGATCGTTGGGGTTTCGGCGGCGGCACCTGAGCTCGTAAACACCAAGAACAACATAGCAAGGAGTGTTCTTTTAGCATCAACACGCAAAATTGTTTTGCTACTCAAATTGTTCTGCTTCTGTGAACATGCTTAAAGACTGCTACCGGTCTTCTGCTGGCAACCGGAATGCTATGATGTGGCCTCCCTGACCATCGCCTTCAGAGGAACCACCTGGAATCTGATCAGTTTCAGGCACGGTCATGATGACAGTCTGACGCTTTGAAATCGGGCTGAGATACGTCATCGGAGCAGCCTGGCCTGTGGCAGGTAGCTCGAATTGCCATAGCTCCGCACCGGTCAGTGTGTCCAGAGCACGAAGAAAACCATCCATGGAGCCACCCAGAAATACCAATCCGCCTGCAGTGGTAATGGTGCCTGCAATTAATGGCGCACCAATCACCAGAGGGACTCTACCCAATTGGCCAATTGGCCGTTGCCACAACAAATCCTGATTTTGCAGGTCCATAGCGACGAGCATGCCGAACGGTGGCGAGTTGCACGGTATGAATAACGGAGACATATAGCGTTGACTCTGGCCACCATAGGGGGTGCCGGTCTGTGGTGCGCCCGTGCCTTCCACAAACTCATCACGGGGTACCAGTCGCGTTTTGTTGGCGAGTACCATCAGATTACCCACCATAATATGGCGTTCTTCATCGATCGAAACCCCACCCCAGTTGTAGCCCCCTGCGTTGCCTGGGTATTGCAGTGTCGGGACCGTAGATGGCGGCGTGTACAAGCCCTCATACCGAAGTTTCAGAAAATCCATGCGACACCAAAGATGGTCAAAAGGCGTGATACCCCACATGTCCGTTTCATCCAGCGGCTCGCTGAGCACATTGGGCATAGACGAAAATGGCTGTGTCGAGGCAGTCCAATCCTCGGCTACACCGACTTGAGGCACAGGTCTCTCCTCAACCGGTGCTATGGGTTTACCTGTTAATCTGTTTAACAGAAAAACCTCACCTTGTTTGGTCACCTGTACAACCGCTGGAATCAACACACCCGTTTTATCCGGCACGTCAATCAGAACAGGTTGAGCGGGTACATCATAATCCCAGATGTCGTGATGCACCGTCTGGAACGACCAGATCAGCTCACCTGTATCGCCGTTCAATGCAACGACGGAACTGGCAAACTCTTCAGAAGCTTCATGGCGCAGTGCACCGTAATAATCCGGTGTTTCATTACCCGTCGGCGCAAATACCATACCCCGCTCTTCGTCCACGCTAAACAGGCTCCAGACGTTGGGTGTACCTCGAGTATAGATTTCTCCAGCGGTTGGTTCACTGTGAACATCAGGCCTACCCATATCCCACGCCCAGGCGAATTCACCAGTGATCGCATCAAATGCACGGATGACACCTGATGGTTCTTTGATCTCGACATTGTCCGCAACCCAGCCGCCGAGCACCGCATTGCCTCGAACGATGGCGGGTGCTGAGGTCACAAAATAGAAAAGTTGTTTGACTTCGCCCATGTCTTTCTTGAGATCAATCTCTCCAGACTGACCGAAGGACGTGCAGCGCCTGCCACTATCAGCATCCACTGCCATCAATCTGGCATCGGTGGTGCCCATCAGAATTCGACGGGGACACTCCCCCGTGTATTCAGGCGGTGCCTCATGATAGGTAACACCGCGGCAGGTTGTCGTGAAATACGTCAGAGAGGATATTATTTCACTATTGATATCCGCATCGAAGCGCCATAACTCATCGCCTGTTTCCGCATCAAGTGCGAGGATGACGTTACCCCCAGCGCAGGCATAAAGCTTGTCTTCCACCTGTATCGGCGTGTTCTTAAAAGTATGGCCGACACCGGTACGAATATGCCAGGCGACTTCAAGACTATCGATGTTGGTGGTGTCGATTTCGTCCAGGGGCGAATATTTGGTACCTTTACCCGTATTACCGTAGCCGACCCAGTCAGTTGCTGTATGGGCATTATTTGCAGCTTGTCGGTCCCGGGAGGTAAAGGTCTCAGCACTGACAACCAGACCCTCTACGAAACTGTTGTATGAAAACCCGGTGAGTACAAGCGATGCCAACAAACTCGTACCGAGCAACGCAACAGGCAGCTTTAACTCAGGTCTTTTCGAGACTGAAAAAGCTTGCGCTAACAGCAGAATCAGGCCTAACAGGCTGATGAAGTAAATTCGGATGCTGAGTGACCAGAAGTCAATTCCAACCTCCCAAGTTGCCCAAAGGAGCGTGTAGAAAATGACGATCGCAAGCAGTGTTGTGGCTCTGGTCTGGCCGCGAAAAAGCATTACACTGCTAGCCAATAGCAGGACACCGGCGATCAGATAGTAGAAGGTACCCCCAAGCGTGATCAGATAAACGCCTGGCGCGAGAAACGTCAGCGCAATGAAACCAAGAAACACAGAATAAATTTTGCTGAACATCGAGAAGTAACCCACCTGCATCAGATAACTTGTCGGTATCTTAGCGAGGTTTTCCAGAAACCCCAAATCAGGACTATTCTCCAGCGGGGATCAGTTGCTGCCGGGTTGATCAACCCAGTAAATCTGGTGACAGGACAAACATACATTGTAGATCTCGCCACCAGCTTCGAACAATGCGTCGGCATCTTTAGCCTCGGCTGCCGCCATGGCTTTCTCACCCATCTCAACAAGGCCGCGCGATATTTCCATCCAGTCGCCATTGTCACGTGCGCGTCCAGGCATCATCAGCAGATTCCCGGATTCGGCGACAACCGTTGCACTGTTGATAACCATCTGCCAGCCTTCTTCGGTCGTTGGCGCGAGGTCTTGTTCTCCCTCAAAAGTAATGATCGCACCTGCTGAATCCCAGATGACATCCGCCGCGGGCTCAAGAACTGCGTTCATTGTGTGTTTGATATCACCAACGGGTTTATAGGGTGGCTGAATATCTACAGGCTTACTGCAACCAGCGAGACCGAGTACCAAAAGAACGAAATAGACCCGCACTGCTAATTGCCTTTCGGATCACGACCGTCCTGTGGTGCACCGGTCCCTGAAGAACCCATGAATATCTTGCGGCCGTCTGTGAACGTGATGTCACGGCCGTTAGCTCGATTGGATCGGTCTTTCGACTGGTAACCATCCACAACAATTTGTGTGCCCGGCAGCAGTGACTTTTTGTTCAGGCCATTACGCAGTAGCGTATTAGGCGTGCCACCTTCAACCATCCAACTCGTCGTGGAACCGTCCTCTTCACTTACTTCCAGATGAATCCAAGCATGGGGGTTCACCCATTCAACCTTGACCACCGGACCACGCAAAATGATGGGCCTGTTAGGATCGAATTCAGCGCCAAAGGCGTGATGCGCACTGGTATTGGCAGAAGGTACTGACAGCAATGTGGCAATCAATGCGAATCGGCGGAGACTGGTAGCGGAGATTGAGATACCCATGGCATAACTCTAAAATTGAGACTTTGACCCAGCTAGAGTAGCCTCGGTCAGACCTCATTGCCAGAGTTCAAGCTTGATTCTCCAAAAACTCATCCCTCCTGTCACATTGTTGCTGACAACTTTATTGTTAGCTCCCGAGGTGTTTGGGCATAACGTTTCGCCAAGCAATGCTAGCTTTATCGAGGCTTTGGATGGCCCAGCGGTGTTTCCGTTTATGTACCTGGGCGCCAAACATATGGTGACCGGTATAGATCATCTTTTGTATCTGCTTGGCGTAGTGTTTTTCCTGGTGCGGGTAAAAGATATCGTGCTGTTTGTGTCGCTGTTTACGCTTGGACACAGCATGACGCTGATTGCTGGTGTTGCCTTTGCAGTAGAGGCTAATGTATGGCTGGTTGATGCCATCATAGGTCTTTCGATTGTTTATAAAGCGTTTGAGAACCTGGGAGGCTTTGATGCCGTGTTCGGTGCTTCAATCAATCCTGCTGTTGCAGTTTTTGGATTTGGGCTGGTACATGGCCTGGGCCTCGCAACTAAACTTCAGGCCATGACCCTGTCAAGCGAAGGGCTGATAACCAATCTAATCAGCTTTAATGTCGGCGTTGAAATTGGGCAACTTGTGGCATTATTTGTTGCTGTACTGGTGTTGTTTCGCCTCAGACACCGACTGAACTATGAGTTTGAGGCTATTCAAGCCAATACCTTACTGATGACAGCGGGTTTTCTGCTGGCTGGTTATCAACTCACCGGATACTTTCTTACATGAAGCTGACTGCATCAACGCCGATGACCCGTACTGCTGCATCCCTCATGGTCGCTCTGGCGATACTATTCATTTTTGTCACCCCTGCCGAATTTGATTTTGACCCACTTGGAACGGGAACCTTGCTGGGTATCAAGGGGCTCTCCACTGCCGATGAGGTGCGCTCGGTCAACATCAGCGACCAAACCCACACCTCCCATACATCTGTTTTCTATCTCTCGCCTTTCGAGTCGATTGAAGTGAAATACAGACTGAGCAAGGGAGATGGGTTGGTGTTTAGTTGGCACTCAAATGCAGAGGTGCTTTACGACCTCCACGCCGAACCAAAGGGCGCTGCTAAAGGAGTTGCTGAGTCATTTGACCAGGGCCGAACTCTGAGGCGAGCTGGCACCTACATCGCCGCCTTTGATGGATTGCATGGATGGTTTTTTGAAAACCGTGGCAACGAAAATCTTGAGGTTAACATCCGAGTTAGCGGCTTTTTCCGTGAAGGCGCAGTCTATCGCGGCGGCTATCCAGACCGGTTTGTGATCTCAGAACCGGAGCTAACTTCGAAGCTAACAGAATAGCGGCAGGTTGTGACGAGTATGAATTGATTGACGAATTATGTATTTTGTAGACCTGCAGTTAACCTAATCGCGAAATGGTGGAGATTTCATGATGCTTGCTAAAAACTTTCTGACCGCATCAGTGGTCGTTGTAGGGCTGGTATTTCAGATGGATGCGATCGCGGAAGTTCCACGTGGTGCAGACAAAAAGCCCAACCTGACCGGTATCTGGCAGGTGAACAATGAGGCCAACTGGTCTCTGGAACGCCAGGTTGCAAAACACGCGCCTATGTTACGGATGGGGCCTGCGGGTCCTCTGGCGGCTGTTGAGGTTATGCAACTGGGCGCGGTGATAGCAGTACCGCCGACAAATGGTGTGGTCAAAGGCGGCGGTAAAATACCCTACACTGAGACGGCGGCGGCGACTCGAAAAAAACTGCGCGCCGACTGGGTCAATCAGGATCCCGAAGTAAAGTGTTATCTACCCGGTGTGCCACGGGCGACCTATATGCCGTATCCACTGCAGATTTTTCACAATCCAACAGCTTTGGTTGTTGCGTATCAATACGCCGGCACGGTGCGAGAAATTTACATGGACGATCCCGGTGAAGCTCCTATCGATACCTGGATGGGCTGGTCGCACGGGCAGTGGGATGGCGATACGATGGTGGTCACCGTCACCGGGCTCAACGATCGCTCGTGGCTGGACAGGACCGGTACGCATCACTCGGATCAGTTGAAAGTGACTGAGCGTTACACCATGAAAAGTGAGAACCACATTCACTATGAAGCCACCATCGAAGATCCGTTGGTTCTGACGGAACCTTTTACCATTGAAATGCCGCTATATCGTCGACTGGATGAAAACATGGTCATGCTGGAATTCAAGTGCGTCGAGTTTGTAGAAGAACTGATGTACGGAGAGACACGCCGTACACCGCTGGAGCGGCCCTAGTCGATTGCCGCGAGGTCTTGGGTTCATCCATTTTCTAATGATCAGCTAACTGATGGAGTTGCGTTATGAAGAGAACAAATTTGTTTATGGCAGCGGCTTTCGTTTTCCTGCTGTCGTCTCCGGCAACATTGATCGCAGACCATCACAAAACGCCTGATCTGTCGGGTACATACGACATTGCAACGCTGACGCCGTTGGAGCGGCCAAAAGAGTTTGCCGATAGTCTGTACTTAACCCGAGAGCTCGCCGAAAAAATTCAGGCGGAAAATGCAAAAAGGCTGACTGATGGGAGCCAGTTGAGTGACCCGGACCGAACTGCACCACCTGACGGCGGCGATGGTTCCGCCGGTGCAGCCGGGAACGTGGGCGGATATAACACATTCTGGATCGATGCTGGCGACTCGGTCAACCTGGTGGACGGCAAGTTTCGCACCTCAATTCTCTCCTCCCCTGCTGATGGCAGATATCCAAAAATGACACCAGCAGGGCAACAACGCTTGATGAAGCGGTTCAGCTCTTTCGAACGGGACAATCAAGGCAAAGCATGGTGGGTAAAACGCGGTGATGGTGCGGGGCCGTACGACAACATGGAGCAACGCCCACTGGCGGAACGTTGCCTACTTGGGTTTGGTTCAACCGGTGGTCCACCCATGCTGCCTGTGCTGTACAACAATCTGAAACGAATTGTGCAGACCGAGTACCATGTCATGATTCTCGTCGAGATGGTTCACGATGCACGCATCATTCGACTCAACAGCGAACATCCACCGGCAGATATCAAACGCTGGCTGGGTGATTCCATCGGCTGGTGGGAAGGTGACACCTTGGTTGTCGATACCACTAACTTTCATCCCGACGCAACGTTTCGAGCTACCTCTGAAAATGTACGGATTGTAGAAAGGTTCAGACGATTAGACGATGGCTCACTCCATTACAGTTTTGTTGTAGAAGATCCAGATAGCTGGGAAGAGTCGTTAGGTGGTGCCTACACCTGGCCCTTAACGGACGGCAAGGTATACGAATATGCGTGCCACGAATCGAATTATGCGCTTGGCAATATCATGCGCGGTGCACGCCTGCTGGAGCAAGATGTGATGCAAGGTAGCGAATAGCCTAAATTCTGCCAACCACGGGTGTCAATTTGCTGAATGAACTGCTCTATGATTTCGCCATGTGGCTGGATTCCCAGGCCTGGAGTACCAGCCTGCACGAATCCTATTTTCTATATGGCTGGATCGAGACCACCCATGTCCTGACGCTGACTGTCTTTCTCGGCATGCTGCTGGTGATTGACCTGCGTATGTTAGGGATCGCTTTTACCAGAGTTCCCGCATCAACGATTGCGCGTCGCTTGGATTTTCCGATGATGATTGGCTTTCTGGTTATGGTGGTCACCGGTCTGCTGCTTTTTTACGCCATACCCGTGCGAACGACCCAGAGCATCTGGTTCAGAATTAAGGTTGTCCTGTTACTGGCTGCTGGATTAAATGCACTGCTGTTCAGGCGTGCTATGGAAGCATCAGCTGTGAGCTGGGATATTGATCCGATACCACCAAAACGGATTCGTACCGGTGCAGTTCTTTCTCTTATGTTGTGGACAGGTGTTATCGCAACAGGTCGAATGATCGCTTACGACTGGTTCGACTGCAGTAAAGATATGTCACAGTTGATGTTCTGGGCCACGGGCTGCGTCAATGAGCTTGCGATCGCGGAGGGGCATTGATGGATCTACTGTTTCTTTTTGAATGGCTTGATACGTCTCTGTTAGCCACATTGTCTAAATCCAACGGCGGCATTTTTGCGCTGGTCCAAACGGTACATCTGCTATCGTTGGCACTGTTAGGTGGCATGGTCATCGTGCTCGATCTACGACTACTGAACTTACTGTTGAAAGACGTGCCACTTCTGATAGTCGTCGTTGAAACCAAAAAATGGATTGGCGTCGCGCTTGTAACAATCACTTTATCCGGGATTTATCAGGCTTCGGCTGTTGCCATCAAACTGTATTACAACAGCTTTTTTTGGAGCAAAATGGCCGGGCTGGCCATTGCACTCCTGTTGTATTACGCCATTAAGCTGCCATTACTAAATCGTGGCGTAGACAATTTTCATCCGTGGACTATAAAGCTCGTCGCGGTTGCATCGCTCACCACCTGGTTCGGGGTTGCCGCCACGGGTCGATGGATTGGGTTCTCGTGAGCATTTGCCGATGAAAAAGAACTTCCGTGAAGTTGTGTCTGTTATCGTTGCTGTAATGGCACTTATCGGTTGGACATATTTCTGGGCAATCCAGATTGGAGATGTTATCGAACTACTCGAAATGGCGAACGAGTAAGTTGCTAGCTGCTTATCGAATTTCGGGCTCAAATTTAGTAAACCGGTCTGGAATCTACATCATTAGAAACCAGAAAATTTTCCGATCGCTTTTCATGAAAGAACTGGGTTTGTGGTCAAAGAGGTGGTCGCGTTCAATTTCTTTACGCAAGTTGAGCTATGAACTGCTCTCGCGGAAGGCGGCCTTTTACCGGTTTTAATCGAATCGAGAGAGTTACCCAGACGAGGCAAGAGACTGGAATCGGCTCTATGTTGTGGCAGAACGAGCGCACATCCAGAAGAAAAGATGGCGCTCTTGTGCGCGACCCGTTTTTTTCGCCATCAATGACATCCCCTCAGTGACATCCCCTCAGTGACAACGGAATGGTGAAAAAGACTAAACTCAATTAGTAACTTTTTCTTTGCGCCTTCGGGGCGGCTCGGATTACACATATAGTGATTGGCGATCATACTCGCCACTTTTTCCAAATGAGCATTGAATTGCTCACCCAAGCCCTACTCAGAAAAAGCACGGCAATAAACCCAACCATAAGGGCAAACACTACAATTAGACAGTTCGGCTCAGACTGCGTAGTCGCTTAACCAGTATTCACTATCCCACTAACAATCGGCAACCCTGCCTACCATTGCCGTAAGATCACTCATTTCTTTAACAGCAGATCTTTAGCCTCATTGACCTGGGACGCGAGAAAAGTCGAACCGCCACGATCCGGGTGAAGCTTCTGAATGATTCTTCGATGGGCGAGTTTTATGTCTGCTTCGGAAGCGCCAGGTTCGAGCCCTAGAATTTCTAATGCTTCTTGTTCACTGAGGTCGACGCGAGTATCACTCGTCTCGCCAGATCGCCATTCGGTGTGTTCACGATCGAGATAAGCTTCGAGCACATTAACGGAATCTACATCATCCGAAACCAGAGTATAAAATTCTTTTAGCTCCGATATTGATAGGTCGGATAATTTGCAACCGGAAAATTTGCTGGACACGATCTCGCCGGACATCTCGCCAGTATCATGGTCTAGGACCATCCGAATATAGTCTGTATTGACTTCCGAAGTCTGGCCACTACTTTTGGTTGTGCCCGGCTGTTGGGTCTGGCTCGATTGCCCCATCAGTCCGCGTAGACCTCTCAACAACGCGGCCGTACGCCAGAATCGTAGACCCCATCTCATCAATGTAGAGGCGAAAGGTAAAGCAGATCCCACCAAGACAAATAGCCAATGTAGTTTTCCTGTGACGCCAAGGTACATCATCGCAACACCGACTATCGCCAACGCATAAAAGAGGAAGAAGTTTCGCAATGACAGCTGCCGTTTGGCGAGCAGCAAGCGCATGGCAACAAATATCACCACAGCGAGTACAAAGAGCACGGCTAACAACAAAGCGTTATTCCTTCAACTGTCGAGTCAAGAGTCCAACCGCTTTGTTGTTCTTGATGTTTAACAGCGCTTTCGATCCACCGGCCGCATATACAGCCACTGCTGAGAGAAGCGATTTAAGTTCATCTGCACTGGTCAGATTAAACGGCGCATACGCCCCACCAGAAAGACGAGCAATCTCTTGGAAGGTTTGCCTGGTGGTTTGATCAACGCCTTCCTGGAAAACAAATGCAGGTATTTTACTAATGCCCATTTGTCCTGCAAGTTCGCATAGGCTGTCGGCATTTTCTTCCATGGCATCGCCGACAAATACTAGAGCTTGAATCTTTTGACGGCGATTTTCGTTTAGGCAATGGCTGAGAACTCTGTGAATTTGTGTCTGGCCGCCACTACAACGAACCCGGGACATTTGATCGCGCAAGGCGTCTCCATCGGTACACCAGTCCGAGCTTGAGAACTCACGAAAGCCTTTAAAATGGCAAAGCTGAATGGCAAGCCCACCGAGGTTGGCTGTGCTATCAAACATCTCATTTTGGATGTGAGTGGCCATATCCCAGGTTGCTGCACGACTCAATGTTGCGTCCATCGCGAAAATAAGCCGACCGGGCTCTGTGCCAGTCTTGCGCGCAGGGACTCTCTTAACCGTCTCAAGAAAACGGCCAACATCGGAACTGCCCGAACGTGTAATATCCTTTCCTTTCACTTGCACCTGATTCTTTATTTGAATGCCTTGGGTCAACTAGATTAGGGGTTTTGGCGGTGTCTCGCAATGAATCCAGAAGAAAGCTGGTGACCACGATCACCAACATAGCCACTAATCAAATCTTCTACCGATAGATACGTTGCGTGCTGTGCAATGGCCTTCTCAACAATTGAACAGCGTGATCGAAGTAGCTAGCGCGCAGGAAGACTCAGTCTACTTTCTGGCTAAACATGCGGACCATTAGTTTCGGTGCGATAGGTGACGGCAGTCGGCCGAGAAACCTCTGGACGAAGCTCAATACCGCGGTATTGGCTGAGCCATAGCCCATCGAGCACTCGGCTTGGGCAAACACTTAACTTCTGAAAAGTTCAATGTGGCATGGGGGCCTAGGCTTCGCACAAGTAGCCTCCCATCTGCGATGCAGGCAGGATACAAGCATGCTAATAACTCTAGGCTAGCGGACATGCCCGTATCGTTGCCTCTACTCA
>JBLHQQ010000054.1:0-10969 GCA_047625245.1 Candidatus Azotimanducaceae bacterium | reverse complement strand
TCGCCATGTTCTTGTGCCTTGACGAGTACCCAGTCCCCCACGGTGGGTAAGTCCGCTTTACTAGATTCCAACCTAGCTTTGCCTTGAAGGATTCCCACCATTGGTCCCTGATCCGACATTAGATGATAACGACCTAGATCTTGTCGATTAACGCGGGCAGGAATGCTGTCGCTTTGAATGGGAACTTGTTGTTGGAAAAAATTGTTCCAACCGAGTTGTGCTAATGATAATTGTGGCGGTGTTGCGTTAGGTTTCGTCAACGGTTTTTCCTTGCAGAATAAGAGCGTTAGATAATTTCGCTCCGGGTCGACGACAACAGGTTTTGTTAGCTACTTTGTCAACTCGATTTGCTAACTTGATTTGCTAACTACAGGCAGGTCGACCGGTGTGACAGTGGTATTGGTCATGAAAACAATCATAGAACTGCAAACCTCCGGTTGAATGGTGAATGAAAGCACCTTAGCGATTTAGGTTTGAACTCGCAACTGCTTTTGGGTGAAGAGGGCCCGGAAGATTGGACTGGCGATCACAAGCAACGTGATGATCACCAAACCCATGGTAAGCGGACGATCCCAGAGAAAAGCCCAGCTTCCATCCGATAATGTCATCGCTCGGCGCAAGTTGTCTTCTAACATTCCGCCGAGGATAAACCCCAATAACAATGGTGCCATTGGAAATGCCAATAGTCTGAGGATTACGGCAGCGACAGCAATCAGCAGCATTAACTGGATATCAAAACTATTAAATGAAACGAGATAAACACCCATGATTGAGAAAAACATAATCAGTGGAACGAGCAGCGGTCTAGGCAGTAACAACAATCGGGCAATCTGAGGAATGAGGGGTAGGTTAAGTACCAACAGAATAAGGTTACCAAAATACATTGAAACGATGACTGACCAAAAGACTTCTGGGGCATCAATAAACAATCGTGGGCCCGGTTGCACACCATAGGCAATGAGTGCGCCCAACAAGATTGCAGTGGTGCCTGAGCCAGGTATCCCAAGTGTCAGCAAGGGTACAAAACTGCCGGTACAGGCAGCGTTATTCGCAGCCTCGGGTGCCGCTAGGCCTGCGAGGCTGCCCTTGCCGAATTGGGCGCTTTCCTGAGGTTTTACCAAATTCCTTTCCATGCCATAGGCAAGAAACGAAGCAATAGTGGCGCCCGCGCCGGGTAGCGTACCGACGAAAAATCCAAGAATAGACGACCGACAAACACTGGGTACAATGCGTTTGACATCATCACGACTGAGAGCCAGATCCCGATAAGCAGGAATCTGAGTCTTCGCAGTCGATGCAGGTTTCAACACCATCATAAATGCTTCTGCCAAAGCGAAAGTCGCCATAGCTAACAGCAAAAAGCTAATACCATCAATAAGATCCATACGACCGAAGGTGAATCTTTGGACACCAGCCGATAGATCGGTACCTACCGTTGAGAGCATCAATCCGACGATTGTCATCAGAATAGCCTTTAAGTAATCGCCCTTATTTGAGAAGGCCGCGACCAACGCTAAACCTAGTAGCATCAAGACAAAGTAATCTGCTGAGCGGAAGGAAAGGGACAATTCCGCCAAAAAAGGTGCAGCCAGAACAAGAAATATGGCCGCAATGGTACCTCCGGCAAAAGAGGCATACGCCGCCACAGCGAGCGCTTTACCCGCTTTACCCTGTTGACTGAGTGGGTAGCCGTCGAAAGCCGTGGCCACGGTTCCGGCAACGCCCGGTGCGTTGATGAGAATTGAAGAGGTTGATCCACCGAATATTGCGCCGTAGTACACGCCGGCGAGCAAGATCATGCCACTCGCAGGATTAAAGCCATAAGTGACTGGAATCATCAGAGCAATGGCCGAAATAGGTCCGAGCCCCGGCAGCATGCCGATAAATGTGCCAGCGGCGCATCCCGCGAGGACGAGAGCAAGGTTATGCAGTGTTAGAACAGTTTGTAAGCCAAGTAGTATTCCGTCAATCATGACCAGCCCAGATATAGCTCACCAGGGCTTAAGTAAATACCGAGCAAGTCCATAATGGCCCAAAATAGGGCGGTCGTACCTATCGAGATCAAGCCAATTCGCAGTGGATTTCTTTCTCCTAAAATGACGAATCCAACAGTTAGTAGAGCCGTTGTCGAGATCACGAATCCAAGAATATCGATGAGGAGACCATAGCTGCTCATGAGCCCAAGCAGAAGCAATGCCGGGAGGTAGTTCAGCTCTCGAAGTTCCTCCCATTCGAACTTGGGTGATGGCAAAACCATCAAAAGGATTGAAACAACCGCGCAACTAATGCCGATAAGGTAGGGCAGGGACCTGGCGTTAAAAGGCTCTTGCTCACTCCAGAAATCCAGCGGAATACTCTGGGCAGTATAGAGATACCCAAAACTCACGACGAAGAAAAAAGCACCCACCAAACGCAGGTTATTAATCAAGGACTTCATGTCACGAGTCTCATGTTACGGGTCTTAGAAAGCCTAACTTCGTCATCAGGTTCTTAATTTCCATTTCCTGCTGTTCTAGAAATTGATAAAACGCTTGTCCCTCATGGTGCAATAGCGACCAACCATTTCTGCTTCTTATAGTTTCGAATTCGGGTGTTCTTATCACTCGATCAATCGTCGTGCGCATTTTTTGGTACTGGCGCTGAGAAAGGCCAGGCGCGGCAAAAAAACCACGCCAATTAGCGAACGTTAAAGGTAAGCCCTGTTCCGATAAGGTCGGAGCCGATGGAAGTTCTGGCAGACGTTCTGGAGCCGTGATGGCAATAATTCTGATTTCACCAGCCCTGGCCATATCGATCGCTTCACTCAGTCCTGTCGAGAGGATTTGAGTTTCTCCGGTGAGAAGGCCCACCATCGCTTTGCCACCGCCATCATAGGGGACATAGGTGAGCGAGCGCGGTTCGGCACCAGCAAGCTCAAATGCGCGAGCGAGGATAAAATGGTCTGTACTACCTCTGACCGAACCACCAGATGCTTTGATAGATCTAGGATTTGCTTTGAGACGCTCTGCTGCATCGGCGAAATCTGTAATGGGTGAATCCATTAGAACGGCAAAACAGCTGTAGTCAGCAATGACGCTAGCAATAGGCTCTAGATCTCGAAAGGATTGAGGAAAAATTTTCTGTAACGATCGAACCACAATGGGTGTGGAATTGATCAGTAGCGTGTTTTGTTGGCGCTGCTTAGTTTCGATCAATTTAGCAATGGCACGGCCGCCACCACCGCCACTTAAGTTTTCAAAGGAAACATCCGATACCAGGTTCGACCTAGTCAGCGCCTCACCGACACCACGCGCAGTACCATCCCACCCGCCACCTGGTCCAGCGGGGATGAGAAAGTGTACTTCATCGAGCAATTCACCTTCGCTTATTGCACTTACGGTATTTGCCAAGATCAACAGCGAAGCGGCCATGAGTATTCGTAGCAATCTATTGTTCATATTAAGTATTCAATAAATTGACAGAGAGACCGAACGTTGTGGTCGAGAGGGTTATGCAGGCGGTTTCGAAGCTTGGGTCGCCGAAGTAGAATTTCTTGAACAACTGACATGCTATCTCGCTTGTTTTGCACTAAAGCACCCACTATAAAGAACCTATGTTCTGTTGGAAAATACCATGGGTCTAGAGTCTCATCGCCAAAGCGCCAATGTAGTGTGCTCGAGAGCGCTGGGCCATTCATTTGCCTCGACTAACTTCGAGCGGTAATATCATTACTGAAACCCATTTAAGAGAATTCCTTGATGTTGAAGATAACGAGATAAGCGCCCTTTAGTTCCTTTATGAGGTTTTGACCCCGTCGACCTTACTGATGACTTCTAGTATGGAGGAACCTGATAATGCGTTAGAAGCCGTTCGATTTGCGAACAAAACTAAATTCTTCATTTTAAGGTGGAAGAGAATGTCCAAAGGCAAAGACAAGCAAAAAGTTAACGATCGTACGAAGTCTCAGAAGACTCTGAAAGAAAAGCGAAAAGAGAAAAAAGCGAAACAGGAAGCGAAACGTTAAAACTATCTAAACGTCTATCTAGACGACAATCTAGCTCTAAGAAAAATGACGGGCACATCAGTGCCCATCTTCTTTCAATCTGCTTTTTTTACTTAGTATTGCGCGCTTCTTGATAAGCCCAATCGAGCCAGGGCAATAGAGCCGCGATATCTACCGCTTCGACAGTTCCACCACCCCATATACGAAATCCAGCGGGTGCATCCCTGTGTGAGCCGACATCGTAGGCAACAGAATCTTTCGCTAAGCTGCTAACGATGCCTTTTATCAGGCTCGCTTGCTTGTCACCTTCCAGTTGCAGAAACCAATCATCTTTAATGCCAATACAAATCGACGTTGATGATCTGTGCTGTGATTTTTGGCAAAGAAATTCTGCCCAACTGGATTGATCAACCCAATTCGCGATAACAGCTAAATTCGCTTCACTGCGTTTGATCAATGCCGGTAGGCCACCAATCGATTCTGCCCAATCAAGAGCATCAAGCTGATCCTCAACCGCTAACATGGAAGGCGTATTAATCGTCGCGCCAACAAAAATATCTTCAATCAGTTTGCCTGCCTTTGTCAGTCGAAAGATCTTCGGCAAAGGCCAGCTAGGCGTATAGGATTCGAGTCGAGCAACGGCACGTGGTGAAAGGGCAATCATTCCCTGACCAGCTTCTCCTCCGAGTACCTTCTGCCAAGACCAAGTGACGACATCTAGTTTGCTAAAATCGAGCTCCATGGCAAAAACAGCAGAAGTAGCATCACAGAACGTCAGGCCCTCTCTATTTTCAGGTATCCAATCAGCGTTAGGTACGCGAACACCCGAGGTTGTGCCATTCCAGGTAAAAATGACGTCTCGGTTGAAATCAACAGAGCTGAGATCTGGTAATTCCCCATAGGGTGCAGAAACATCCCTAACATCAGTCAATTTTAGTTGTTTTTGAATATCCGTGCGCCAGCCCTGACCAAAGCTCTCCCATGAAAGTACATCGACGCCTCGATCTCCCAACATTGTCCACATCGCCATCTCAAAGGCACCCGTATCAGACCCCGGCACAATACCCACTCGATAGTCTTTGGGTATATTGAGCATTTGTGTACTGCGGTCGATGATGGCTTTTAATTTCGCTTTTTCAGCAACAGCTCGATGGGAACGGCCCAAACTGCTGGTATCCAACGCAGCTAAGGACCAACCTGGACGCTTAGTGGTGGGACCAGAAGAAAAGCGGGGATTTGTGGGCTTATTATCAGGCTTGTTCATAATGGTTTCTTGCTAACAAAGCGACGTACAGTACCTGAACTGCAGGTCACTGACCAAGGAATAAGATTCATCCTGCTGATCGCGATCGTTCATGAACAATTGTGCCTTGATGGGCTCGCTTGCATGCAACGACTGCCGTATATTCCAAATCACTCTCAAACTGCCAGACAGTACCCAATGACTGACACCTCGGGTCCCAAGATTCGTCTGGACCATATGAATCTACCCGCAAGAAAGCCCGAGTGGCTGGCGCAATGGTACGCAGAAACCTTTGGCTTCAAAGCTCAGGATGGATTTGTCTTGGGTGCGGGCGCAGTACTAGTTTTTGAGACCGGAGAACCATTAAACAGACCAGGTCATGTGCAGTTTGGGTTTCGATGTGACTCTCGAGATCAAGTGATCGAATGGGCAGACAAGTTGTCAGTAGCGCTGGAAAACGAGTCTGTCTATTGTGGTTTCAGGACAACGGATCCCGAAGGGTATGTCTTTGAAGTGTATTGGGAATCCAATTCGGGATAACAAACTAGCGTGAAAAAGCAGATCCAAATCGCGGCCTTAATGGCGACAGCCGCTATGTTTACATTAGCTGGATATGAATTTATTCGCTCTGCCGCTACGGTATTGTTTAAAAATGCCTACGGCGCTGAGAACTTGCCTCTTGTTATGGCGGCCATGCCCTTTGTGGTTTTCCTCGGCGTTGCGCTCTACGGCCGAATACTCACGGCTCTCGGTCCCAGACGGACCTTAATCGTCACATCCCTGGGCTCGGCACTTCTGATATTCGTCTGCTATCTATTAGTTTTGAACGGCAGTAAGGCCATTACACCAGTTCTTTATCTACTCAAAGAACTGTACATCGTTTTACTGATTGAACAGTACTGGAGCTACATTAATTCCAATTTGTCGTCGGATGGCGCAAAGAAACTTAATGGTCCAATCACTGGAATTGCGGGCATAGGCGGAGCGATAGGAGGCACACTGGTTGGCATCACCGCAACCAGTTGGGGAACCGAAAACATGTTGCTGTTGGCTTCACTGTCTCTGATTCCAGCGGTACTGGTTTCGAATATGACCTATCTCAAGTTCGGCGAGCCAGAACCTCCGCCAGGTGAAGTGACGTCGGGCCAAATGGGATGGGGCCTCATTAGAGAAAATCGAACACTTGCCTATCTGTTGGCGATTGTACTGATTTCTCAAGTCGTCTCAGCGGTGTTGGATATCAAATTCCAGGGCCTGTTGTCCGATGAGTACGCAGGTTCCCAGGACGAAGAAACCGCCTTCCAGGGTAAGTTTTGGGGGACGCTAAATACCAGCGTGGTGGTGCTGCAATTTGTACTCGTACCTCTGCTGATGAGCTTCGTGTCTCTCAGGTTGATTCACATCATCATGCCGCTCATCCACCTGTCAGCGATTACCGTTGCGATCATCTCGCCCTCAGTATTGACAGTGGGTATCGCCTTTTTTCTGTTCAAGGCCTTTGACTACTCGTTGTTTAGAGCCAGCAAAGAGGTGCTCTATGTGCCTCTCGGTTTTGATGAGCGATATAGAGCAAAAGAAATCATTGATGTATTTGGCTACCGAACAGGCAAGGGTGCCTCGTCGGTCGGCATCGTTATGATGCAAAAGGCGGGGATCGTCATGGGTAGCTTATATTTACCGATCGCTCTTATCGCCACCGCAGCTTGGCTGGCGCTTATCTTTCCGCTGACGCGAGCAGTGAAAGCCACTAGAACGGATTCCTAGTCAATTAGGATATTGGTATCTAACTTCCCGGTCGCTAGCGCATTGATCAAATAAGCGAGTCGATGGGCACTCAGCAACAATCGCTGCTGGATAATGGGTTTGGATCTCAGAAAATAATCTTCACTAATCACAGCTGCCATTGATATGGGTTCGCCATCGGTATCCAGATAGGCTTGCTTTTCAGCAAACCTGAATGACTCGTTCATCCATTCGAGAATATTTCGCGAACCAATACCTGTCTGTTGCGATGCTAACCATTCGACACTGTCTGGGTAGGCGAGACCAGCGGCTTCCAGTAGAACGGTATCCCATAGTCCGTGAAGATTGGTTTGTTTCTTTCTGAAGCTCACTTTGATCTTGTTACCACCCCAATCCTCTGCATGACTCACATGGAGTGGCTGGTGCAGATCACCAACGAAATGACCGAGGAATCTCAATGCCGCGGCTTTTCGAGCTTGTTCACGTTTACCGGATGCAGGGTTCTTCAGATATACCAAATTTCTCTGAATCCCCACGATTATACAATCAAGAGCAGCACAATCCCGAGTAAGGGAAACACGATTGGCGCCCGCTGGAATATTAATGAAGTGTTGCTCATAACTACCGGTATGAGTCGTAAATCTCGATTCGTCTGCCCACAAGCATGCCTCAACAAAAGTCATCTGGCTGTCATTGTCCAAAAATTCGCCATATTCAAGCACCTCCTTGACGAAGGCGTCGGCTTTCGGCGTAAAGTTCTTCTCAGCAACAGCACAGATCAATTTGTGGCCAGTTTGTCCCCAGGCAAAAACTGGCGCGGCACAAACTGAAACAGTGATCGCCAGGCAAACAGATAACAAAGACTTCACTAGTACGCGCCCAATGGCTAAAAGACCATGCTAAGGGTAAAGACATCACATTGCGAACACGAGGTCCGTCGTCTGGTTGTTGCGCATGTCATAAAATTCATATGATTAAGACGCCGCGAGGGTCTTGTGCCGCACCTCGCTGACTCAGGTATAGATGGCGGTTTGGCTTCCGCTTCAAGTAGGGTAATAATCACTGCTGTTTGATTGATATAGATAGAGGAATTGTAATATGAAAGATCTACTGAAGGGTAAGGTCGCAATTGTGACGGGTGCTAGCCGTGGCATTGGTGAAGCACTTGCCATTCGCTACGCCATGGAAGGCGCAAAAGTTGTAGTTTCTGCCAGAACGGTAAACGAGGGTGATCACGCCCTCGGCGGCAGCATTCAATCCGTGGTCGATCGAATCACCACCGCTGGTGGAGATGCGCTCGGGGTCAGAGCCGATCTCGCTATAGCCGAACACAGAGAGAATT
This sequence comes from Candidatus Azotimanducaceae bacterium, assembly GCA_047625245.1. Classification (GTDB taxonomy): domain Bacteria; phylum Pseudomonadota; class Gammaproteobacteria; order Pseudomonadales; family Azotimanducaceae; genus JAHRVQ01. The sequence continues at coordinate 2,659 of JBLHQQ010000054.1, read as the reverse complement.
TAGTCAAAGAAACCGTGGACCGATACGGTAAGGTCGACATTTTGGTGAATAATGCAGCGGTGACCTACTTCACACCCGTCGCGGACTTTAAGCAAAAACACTTTGATTTAATGCTAGAAGTCCAGGTTTATGCTCCCTTTCATTTGTCCCAACTGGTGCTGCCGGGAATGATTGAGCGGCAACAGGGCTGGATTCTGAACATTTCATCCCATGCCGCATTACATCCGTCGAAGGACTCGGGCGGCCGAGGCGGCACCGTATACGGCATGTGCAAATCAGCGCTAGAACGCTTTACCACTGGACTGGCTTCTGAAGTCTACAGCCAGGGTATAGGTGTAAATGTTATTTCACCGGGTTTAGTCGCCACCCCTGGTGTCGTACATCATAAGCTCATCACCGAAGAATCGAAGGACCGCGTAGTACCTGTTGAGAATATGGCTGAGGCCTGCTTACATCTAAGTCACGGTGACCCTAAGGAAATGACAGGAAAGGTCACATATGCGGTCGATATGATCGCAGACTATGACCTCAAACCCAGTGCGCTTGCGTTCTAGGCCGGTTGTTCTCGCAAACCGTGATCTAAGCGCAGTCCGATCTGCTCCATATCGAAGGGCGACAGCTGGTACACATAGTAGTTGAGCCAATTAGAGAAAAGCAAATTGCCATGACTTTTCCAGGTCACAGTGGGTGACCTGGAAGGATCGTCTTCCGGAAAGTAATTTTCGGGAACTTCGGGCGACAATCCTGACTCGATATCTCGTTCGTATTCATCCTTGAGGCAATCCGGCTCATATTCGGAGTGCCCTGTGACAAACAGCTGTCGACCATCCTTCCTTTGGAATACGTAGGCCCCGGCGATCTTTGAAGCCGCGATGAGTTCCAATTCAGGATGAGCGTTGATATCTGCTTCCAGTATTTCGGCATAACGAGAGTGAGGCGCATCGAAGACATCATCAAAACCTCGAACCGCCGGTGCCAGTGAATCCACCAGATGGTGGGGATATACGCCGGTTATTTTCTTAGGCAGTAGATATTTGTTGATTTCATAGAGATGATACATCGCCGCTTGCACACCCCAGCAGAGAAATAAGGTGGAAGTCACATTGGTCACAGTCCAGTCAAGGATCCGAGTCATCTGTGGCCAGAATGCAACATCTTCAAATTCTAACTGCCCAAGCGGTGCACCCGTAATGATCATTCCATCGTATTTGTTTTTTTGAACCTGTTCGAAGTCCATATAGAAGGTTTCCATGTGTTCTATCGGCGTATTTTTTGAAGGTTTGTCACTAATGCGCATCAGCTCAACATCGATCTGCAACGGAGAGTTAGCGAGCATTCGAAGGATATGGATCTCTGTTTCAATCTTTTTGGGCATAAGATTGAGCAGCAGGATTCTAAGTGGACGAATATCCTGATGGGCAGCATCTGAGGAGGACATACAAAATATGTTCTCTTTCTTAAGTATCTGCGCAGCTGGCAGACCATCTGGAATACGGAGCGGCATGGTGTTTCTCCCGGGCAAAAAAAACCTACTTGCTAAAGTAGGTTTTGCCCTAGGCCCTCTTTAGCGGTATTTATAGAGCGCCCGCAAGCTGATCTTCAAATCGGCGCTTGGCAACATTATAAAACCAGCTAGGAAGGTTTGTCACATAGTATCCTGACCAAATTTTGCTTGAAGTCGTTTCATGCCACCAATCCAGCGGTCATAGTCCGTGGTCTTGCGCTGCATATAGGTCAGCACCTCAGGATGAGGTAGAACTAAAAACTGCTCTGAACGTAGGGTTTCCATAACGGAGTCGCATAGTTGTTCGGGTTCCATCATGCCGTTAATACCAGCAACACCACCATTATTAGTGTTTTCTGTCATTGCGGTTCTAACCGCCTGCGGACACAAGGCCGACACTTTAATGCCGCTGTCGCCATAAGTAATAGCGAGCCACTCTGCGTAGGCAACTGCTGCGTGTTTGGTTACCGCATAAGGGGCACTACCTATTTGAGTCAGCAGCCCCGCGGCGGAAGCGGTATTCATGATGTAACCATCGCCTCGGCGAAGCATGTCTGGAAGGGCAGCCCGGGTAGCATAGACGTGGGCCATAACGTTAATTTCCCAAATTCGTTGCCAGTCTTCATTGGCCGTCTCAGGCCCGCCACCGACACCGATACCGGCATTGTTGCAAAGTAGATCAATCTTGCCGTGATCAGACTCCGCAGTTTTGATCAGGTGTTGAACCTCAGGTTCTTTCGAAACATCGGTTTTGATAGCTGTGACGCCGAGCTCTGCGGCAACTTCATCCAGAGCGGGGTTCACATCGGCAATGATGACGTGGGCAGCGCCTTCTTGCATAAACCGCGCAGCCATCGCTTTACCGATGCCGCTGGCTCCACCAGTGATCACAGCTACTTTATTTTTAATCTCCATTCGAAACTCCGTTACCAAGAATTGCCGCAGACTCGCACATTTGAAGGGCAAGGGAAAGAAGGTGACTTCTTAAAATGAAACCAATCGAACAGCCCACGAGTGTGGACAAAAATTTAGTTAGCAACGTCCGTTTAAAACAGCGACAGAATATCGCTAGGCGCGTCGATAACATAGTCAGCACCCGCAGTGGTTAGTTCTTGCCGATCTCTAAACCCCCAAAGTGCGCCCACACCAATCAAT
>JBLHQQ010000053.1:0-11013 GCA_047625245.1 Candidatus Azotimanducaceae bacterium | reverse complement strand
ACCAGTCAGGACCAAACTAACTTCCACGGGTTCGAGTACCGGTTGTAATAGCACGGATACCGAGTGCCGACGGTCTACCACGCCCATCGTCAATTGTAAGGGCTCTACTGCTGCGTTCCGGTAATAGTGTACTTCACTCTACTTATGCTGTGAGTAGCCGGATTAGGTTATTGTAGTCTTCTCTTATTTCTCTATTACTTTCTTTCAATTCTTCGATCTTTCGACAGGCATGCAGAACCGTCGTGTGATCGCGACCGCCAAATGAATCGCCAATCTCTGGAAGACTATGGTTGGTGAGTTCTTTCGATAGTGCCATTGCTAGCTGCCTGGGTCGTGCAATCGATCGACTTCTACGTTTCGCATGCATATCACCGATGCGGATCTTGTAGTAGTCGGCAACAGTTTTCTGGATATTCTCGATGCCCACCTGACGATCTTGAATCGCCAGCAGGTCTTTCAACGCTTCCTTAACCTGCTCGATACTAATTTCTCGCCCAGTGAAGGACGCGTTAGCGATGACCCTTCTTAACGAGCCTTCAAGCTCTCGAACATTAGAGCGGATTTTTTCGGCTAAAAAATAAGCTACTTCACTGGGAATTTGGATCCCTTCGCCTTCGGCCTTCTTCATTAGTATAGCCATTCGCGTTTCAAGCTCTGGAGGCTCAACTGGCGCGGTCATTCCCCATACAAACCGGCTCTTAAGGCGCTCCTCTAAGCCGTCAATCTCCTTAGGATAACGATCACAGGTCAAAACTATCTGACTGCCGTTTTCCTGTAAACGATTAAAAACGTGGAAAAACTCTTCCTGAGATTTAACGCCTTTCGCCAGAAACTGAATGTCATCCATCAGCAGAACGTCGACCGCACGATAGTACTGTGTAAATTCGCTCATCGCCCCACGTTCAATCGCCTTTACCATATCCTCCATGAATCTCTGGGAATACATATAGGCTACTTTTAAACTAGGGTCACGTTCAAGCATGGCATTACCGACAGCGTGCATCAGATGGGTTTTCCCAAGCCCAACGCCACCGTACAGAAGCAAGCACTTAGACGTATTTTCTATACTTTCAGATATCTGCATCGCTGCCGCGCGCGCAAACTCGTTGGACCGGCCTTTAACAAAGGTGTCGAAAGTAAAATCCTTATTGAGATCTAGCAAGGGGTAAAAGCTTTCACTGTCGGCAAAAGCATTACTGCTTTGCGAGCGACTTTGTGAACGACTCCTTCGAGACCCACCAGGGTTTTCAAAGTCAGATGAGCCAATTTGAAGACTAACTGACCGAGCGCCACAATCGCCGATGAGGTTCTCTATCTGACCAAAAAACAGCGCCTTAACCTGATCCAGAATATATCGATTAGGCGCCAAAAGGCGTATTTCTCCATCGATATCGTTCGCTTGAAGCGGTCTGATGTAAGTGCTGAATTCGTGAGCTGGTAGTTCTTGCTCCAGCCGATGCAGGCATTTTTGCCAAGTTGTCGCCCCCACAGGCCCTCCGCTCAGGTCAATTTAGTAGGATATTCATTTGCAAATTCAAAGTGGTTTTCTCGTTATTATTATAGGGTCTTGCTCGGTTTAAGGCCGGCTTGACTCGAAACAGATAGTAACTCTTCTAGCTTGCACAAGCCAACCGCTAAAAGAAAAAATCCAACAACTAAAATGGTTAAATATCAATAAGTTATCCCATCTTCCAGTCAGTAACCACTGGGTAAGTTGTGAGTAAATTGTGGATAACTTCAACCTTATCAAAAATACTTTTTGCCTGTGGATAAACACTGTTTTTACGACCAGCTTACCCACAGGGTCGAAGCCCCTAGTACAGGATCACCGCACAGACTTTGGTGAACTCTATCCTACTGTTTTATATCAGTAAAAATGACATCTACACAGAAACAGAGTTCTTAATAAGTAATAATAATAGTAATTTATATCTATAAGTTAAATCATTAATACATAGGGTAGCTTAGACGTGGATTAAGCTTTGTCCTTTTAAATTGACTCCGAGCGCCATCTTCTTTAGAATCGCGGCTCTTTTTTGCCCCATTGTCGGACGGTTTTACAATGAAACGAACATTTCAACCAAGTGTCATTAAGCGAAAGCGCTCTCATGGTTTTCGATCACGTATGGCTACTAAGAATGGTCGTTTAGTACTGAAGCGCCGTAGAGCTAAAGGCCGCAAAGTACTCTCTGCCTAATACTCTAAAGAAGTGATTCGCTACGGTGAGCATTTCTCGCCACCGCTTGCGAAACGCGAGCGAGTTCGACGCGGTATTTAAGAACAACCGTTATCGAGTCTCATCTGAAGCCTTCCTTTTCTTAGCGATCAAAAATGATCTTGGTTGTAGCCGTCTTGGCATGGTCATCGGCAAGAAGAACGTTAAATTAGCCACTCGAAGAAACCGCGTAAAAAGAGCGTTAAGAGCAACATTCGACCAGAAGTTTCATCTCACAACGCCTTCAATTGATTTAGTTGTGGTTGCAAGATCTGGCGTTAAAGCAAACGACAAAATCCTAATGAACGGACAGATAGCCAGCTTAATTGACAAGCTACAACTAAAGTTAAACGCAGTTTCCAGTGTTTAGCTTCCTAATTGTCAGTATCGTTAGGCTTTATCAACTCACAATCAGCGCCGTTTTAGGCAATCGTTGCCGTTTCTATCCAAGTTGTTCTCAGTACACCATTGAAGCGGTAGAAAAATTTGGTCCAATGAAAGGTATCCTTCTCGGTGTTCGACGGCTGTCTCGTTGTCACCCCTTCTGCGAAGGCGGAATTGATCCCGTACCTGAAACCACCACAACCGATCACAAGGTTTAATCGATGGATTATCAGCGAATATTTATCATTCTCGGATTAGCAGTGACTGCCTATCTGCTGATACTCGCCTGGAATGAAGACTACGGTCAAAAAGCAAGCTCTGTCGAAACTTATCAGAGCGGCACGGTAAGCCAGTCTACCCCAACCACCAACGACTTGCCTGGGGCACCATCTATTGATGAAGGTGGCGCGGATATAATACCTACAGTTGAGAATAGCGATTCACCCAGGGCGCTAGAAACAAAAGCCACGATAGAACGACGATTGATTCACGTTAGGACAGACGTTTTGGATCTTCAGATCGATCTCAAGGGAGGCGACGTGGTTCGCGGTGCCCTGCCAAAATTCCCAATTACGATTGATCAGCCCGACGTGCCCTTTTTGTTGTTAGACCCTCTTAATAGCTACAGTGCACAGAGCGGACTTATTGGTCGCAATGGCACCGATACCGCTTCTGGTCGACCAATTTTTCAAGCTACTGCAACAAAATTTGAAATGGTAAATGACAAAACTCTCATCGTGGATCTATTGTTACCCGCTGATGGGGGCATCACAATTACTAAACGTTTTACATTTAATCCAGGTGACTATCTTGTTCAAGTTGACTACCTCGTAGAAAACCAGTCTAGCGGTCTTTGGCAGGCAGCTATGTTTGCTCAACTTAAAAGGGATGGAGAAGATCCGGTTGCATCAGAAACCCAGGGAATGGGTTTACAGCCCTACGTTGGCGGAGCGACGTTTAGTCCCGAAGGGCCTTACACAAAACTCGATTTTGACGATGTTGAAGAAGACGGATACAAGGCGCAAATTGAAGGCGGTTACATGGCTTTGGTCCAACATTATTTTGTTAGTGCTTGGGTACCCAAAGCAGAAGGCACATACGCTTATCAAGCACGCAAACTGAAAGATCGTAATATCTATCTATTTGGATTTACGGGGCCCATTCGGCAGATCGAAGCTGGTTCTTCAGGACAACTTAGTGCTCAATTATACATGGGGCCAAAGGATCAATATCGTCTCGAGGAGATTAGTGCGGGACTTAACCTAACGGTTGATTATGGTTTTCTCTGGTGGTTAGCCCAGCCACTGTTTTACTTACTCACTTTTATACACGGCATCGTAGGAAACTGGGGACTATCCATTATTGTCCTGACCATCATCGTCAAGTCATTGCTATACCCTCTTTCAGCAGCTAGCTTTCGTTCGATGGCTAAAATGCGTAAGTTGCAACCAGAAATGGCTCGCTTAAAAGAACGATATGGAGACGACAAGCAGCAATTTTCTCAATCGATGATGGAGTTATATAAAAAGGAAGGCGCCAACCCGTTGGGAGGTTGTTTACCAATATTGCTACAGATGCCCGTTTTCCTCGCCTTGTATTGGACGCTGATGGAAAGCGTCGAACTGAGGCATGCACCGTTTATACTTTGGATCGATGACCTTTCTGCAATGGACCCTTACTTCGTATTGCCGATTTTAATGGGTATTTCGATGTTCGTGACTCAAATGTTGCAACCTGAACCACCCGACCCGGTGCAGGCTAAAGTGTTCAAGTTTATGCCTATAATGTTTACCTTCTTCTTCCTGTGGTTTCCGTCAGGTTTAGTATTGTACTGGTTTATTAACAACCTTCTTTCGATCATGCAGCAGTGGTACGTCACGCGGCAGGTCGAAAAAGCTAGTTAGTTGGCAGTGTGAAACCTACTCACGACACCATCGCCGCGGTTGCAACTCCCCCAGGGCGCGGCGGAGTCGGTATTGTGAGAATCTCTGGACCTCAATCTCTTAAAATTGGTCAGCATATTGCTGGTGGCACTCTACGCCCCAGGCTAGCGACTTTCGGTGATTTTTTAGATGAAGCCAGTGAAGTGATCGATCAAGGCTTAGCGATCTATTTTCGCGGTCCGGCTTCGTTTACTGGGGAAGATGTAGTCGAATTACAAGGCCATGGTGGCCCCATAGTGATGTCGTTATTATTAGCCCGGGTGATAGAGTTAGGCGCTAGAATGGCGAGACCAGGCGAGTTCTCTGAGAGAGCCTTTCTCAATGATAAACTAGACTTGTCCCAAGCAGAGGCTGTTGCAGACCTCATTAATAGCACCACAGAAGCAGCCGCTCGAGGTGCTGTGCGCTCACTAAAAGGCGTTTTCTCTGAGCAAGTAAAGCAGCTTGATAAGGATATTGTGAAACTCAGGATGTTTGTTGAGGCTGCTATCGATTTTCCTGAAGAAGAAATCGACTTCCTGTCCGATAACAATTTAAAGGAAGGATTGTCCTCCGCACTCGAGCGGCTCAAATTGCTTACCCAACAATCTCAAAGAGGCGCGATTTTGAGAGATGGAATCACTCTGGTTTTAGTCGGTAAACCCAATGCAGGGAAATCGAGTTTAATGAATCAATTTGTCGGTGAGGACGTTTCCATCGTCACCGAAATCCCTGGTACGACTCGAGATGTCATTCGAGAATACGTTTCCCTCAATGGTATACCGCTGAAACTTGTGGATACCGCAGGACTTCGCGAAGCTGAGAATGCGATTGAAGCAGAAGGTGTTCGCAGAGCAAAGGCGGAAATGTTAGAAGCTGATGGCGTCCTGGTTGTGATCGATGCGGCACAGGATCTAGATTGGGTAGAACAGACGAAAATTTTACTGTCTGGATTGGAAGCAAGTCCTGCTATTTTTGTCGTCTTGAACAAGATTGATATCGCAACCGATTTAGCAGCGACGATAGAAAATAACCCCTACCAAATGATCCGAATATCTGCAAAAACCGGTGAAGGGATTGATGCGCTCAAGTCGGCTATGGAAAACCAATTTGCTCCAAATATCACCTCGGAGAGCAACTTCATTGCCAGATCACGGCACGTCGACGCATTAAAGCGCGCAGAACAACATCTGGTTACGGGTAGGGGTGTGTTGCTGGATCAGGCTGCAGGGGAGTTATTTGCCGAAGAGCTTCGCTACTGCCACGGGGCTTTAGCTGAAATTACAGGTGAATTTTCTTCTGATGACCTACTAGGTGAGATCTTCTCTAGCTTCTGCATTGGCAAGTAACTGATTCAAATGGACAAAAACCTCTCTATCAGTATACTTGCGAGCCCTTAATCCCCTCCCCTGTGGAAGGAAGAATGAGTCAATATGGATTTTCCAACGACTTATGATGTGATTGTTGTCGGCGGCGGTCACGCTGGTACCGAAGCAGCTCTTGCCGCGGCTCGATCAGGAGCGTTGACGCTACTGATCACCCAGAATATCGATACCCTCGGCCAAATGTCTTGTAACCCAGCCATTGGTGGTATTGGTAAAAGTCACCTGGTCAAAGAGATTGATGCGCTAGGTGGCGCCATGGCAATGGCGGCTGATGCCGCGGGCATTCATTTTAGAACACTCAATGCTCGAAAGGGGCCGGCTGTGCGCGCCACAAGAGCACAGGCTGATCGGCAGCTTTATAAAGCTGCGATTCGACAAAAATTGGAAAATCAGCAGAACCTGCATATTTTTCAGCAAACCGTTGATGACCTGATTGCTAAAGAAGAGGTGGTGCAAGGCGTAGTCACAAGCGGCGACATTCGCTTTTATGCCAGTCAGGTAGTCTTGACCGTTGGAACTTTCCTCGGCGGCATCATTCATGTCGGAATGGAAAAGAAGGCTGGTGGTCGAGCGGGAGATGCACCATCAAATAAACTTGCTGATCGATTGAGAGAACTGCCGTTTCAGGTCGGTCGTCTGAAGACTGGAACGCCTCCTAGAATTGATGGAAAAACTGTTAATTTTGAGGGTTTAGAACCCCAGCCTGGTGAAGATCCCCGGCCGGTAATGTCATTTCTCGGTCACCCTGATCAGCACCCTGCTCAGGTAGATTGCCACATTACCTACACAACAAATGAAACTCACGACATCATTCGGTCAGGGTTGGATCGATCCCCACTGTTCACCGGTGAAATCGATGGCGTGGGACCTCGATACTGTCCCTCGATCGAGGACAAGGTCGTTCGCTTTGCTGACAGAACCAGCCATCAGATTTTTATTGAGCCCGAGGGCTTAAACACCCACGAACTTTATCCAAATGGCATATCCACCAGTTTGCCCTTTGATGTGCAGGTGGCGCTGGTGAGAAGCATCGGCGGATTTGAGAATGCGACAATCACGCGGCCAGGATATGCAATTGAGTATGACTACTTTGAACCGAGAGATTTGAAATCCTCTCTTGAGACCAAATATATGACCGGTTTGTACTTTGCTGGGCAGATCAACGGTACTACAGGTTATGAGGAAGCCGGCGCTCAAGGGTTGGTAGCTGGTATCAATGCCGCGAGAGCAGCAAAGGGTCTTGAGGCATGGTGTCCTGCTAGAAACGAAGCCTATATAGGCGTACTAATCGACGATCTGATTACCATGGGAACGAAGGAACCGTATCGAATGTTCACCAGCCGCGCGGAATACCGGCTGGTACTTCGTCAGGATAACGCGGATCGTCGACTCACAGAAGTCGGACGAAAAATGGGCCTGGTGGACGATGAGCGCTGGGGCCGGTATAGCGAAAAGCTAGAGTTGATAGAGTCCCGGAAAGTCTTACTAGCAGCCCATTGGTGTCAGCCCAATGATGAAATTGAAGGCTACCTAGAACAAAAGCTCAGCCGCGAATATAGCCTGTCTGACTTGTTGCGCAGACCGAAGGTCAACATCGCATCTCTATTAAGCGAGGTTGGTCTGCATTGGGCGGACAACGAGGTTAATGAGCAAATTGAAATCGATCTGAAGTACGAGGGATATATTGCGAGACAACAGGTAGAGATTGATCGAATGAAAACCCAGGGAGATGTTCCGATACCGATTGATCTTGATTACAGTGAGATCCCGGGTATGTCTAATGAAGTGCGCCAGAAGTTAGCCCAAGTGCGTCCAGAAAGTCTTGGTCAGGCGGGAAGAATTTCAGGCATCACGCCGGCAGCTGTTTCGTTACTGCTCGTCTATTTGAAGAAAGTCAGACAATTAGAAGATCGCCGCAGGGCATGATTTCTAAAGAAATAATTTGTTTAGACCTGGAACAGCTCGGACTCCCGGCGGATGATCTGCTGGCAGAAAAATTAAGCGCCTTCATTGGTGATCTGGTTAAGTGGAACAAAGTCTACAATCTCACTGCAATTCGTGAACCTGAGCAGATACTAACCCAGCACATATTCGATTCTTTGAGTGTCCACCCCTACCTAACAGGTTCTCGGATTATTGACGTTGGCACTGGTGGTGGATTCCCTGGGATTCCGCTCGCGATGTTGATGCCGAAGAAGCTATTTACGTTGTTGGACAGCAATGGCAAGAAAACTCGATTTTTACAGCAGATGGTGATCAATCACGGGCTAGGTAATTGTGATGTTGTTCAGTCCCGTGCAGAATCCTTTGCCGCGCGGTTCGATGTCGTCATCTGTCGAGCTTTCGCGGCATTACCTGATATTGTGTCCTTCGCCGGGCACCTCGTCTCTGACGAGGGCGTGTTGTTAGCAATGAAAGGTCAGCTAGAAGAACCCCAACCTCTTGCTGGTGACTTTGAAGTGATGGATATACACAGGTTAACTGTTCCGAGAATGAGTGCGGAGCGTCATTTAGTGGTGTTGCGGCGGACCTAACGGGTTGGCGTTGAGAAGAGGCAGTTTTGGCAATCGTATTGGCTATTACAAACCAGAAAGGTGGTGTGGGTAAAACCACAACCAGCGTTAACCTGGCCGCGTCACTAGCAGCGACGCATCGCCGGGTCCTGCTTATTGATATGGATCCCCAGGGCAATGCCACAATGGGCAGTGGCGTCAACAAGTCGGAGCTTGCTCTTTCGGTTTATGATGTGTTGGTCGAAAGTGCTTCGATCGGGGATGCCAAGGTGTTTGCCGAGAACGGTGGTTATGATCTTTTAGGATCGAACGTCGATCTTACAGCGGCAGAGCTTGATTTGATGGATTTGGAGCGTCGGGAGTTCAGGCTTAAAGAGGCGCTGGCCGTTTGTCAGGACGAATACGATTTCGTCATTCTGGACTGTCCTCCGTCTTTGAGTCTACTCACCATCAACGGGCTTGTTGCGAGCGACTCCGTGATCATTCCAATGCAATGTGAATACTACGCATTAGAAGGCCTTTCAGCTTTGATGACGACCATTCAACGGATCACTCAGCACTTGAATCCAGAACTGGAAATTGAGGGTATCGTGCGCACTATGTATGATCCGCGCAACAGCCTAACCCGAGATGTATCGTTACAGTTGTTGGACCATTTTGGGGACAAGGTGTACCGAACGGTCGTGCCAAGAAACGTGCGTCTAGCGGAAGCGCCAAGCCACGGATTACCGGTGCTGTACTACGATCGGCTGTCCCGGGGCTCTAAAGCGTATTTAGCGCTAGCCGGAGAAATTAATCGGCGATATGAAAAAGCCGGCATTTTGAAAGGAGCAGGTCACTAATGGTTGCTAAGAAACGCGGTCTAGGTCGAGGTCTTGACGCGCTGCTCGGTGCTGATTCAAGGCGCCCAACCGAAGATTCGAATCAACCTGCAAAAAGTAGTCTGGATGAGATACCGGTGGAATGGATTCGTCCCGGTAAGTACCAACCACGCAAGACAATGGATGACGAGCCGCTGCAGGAACTCGCGGCATCGATACGAGCTCAGGGTGTGATGCAACCCATTTTGGTCCGATCAGTGGGTGAAAATCGCTATGAGATTATCGCTGGAGAAAGGCGTTGGCGCGCAACCCAGCTAGCAGGGCTAGATAAGATTCCAGCGGTTATCAAGGACGTCAATGATGAGGCGGCGGTGGCCATGTCTCTCATCGAAAATATTCAGCGGGAAGATTTAAACCCAATGGAGGAGGCCCTCGCCCTTCAGCGCCTGATCGAAGAGTTTGACCTAACTCACCAGCAAGTTGCAGATGCCGTAGGTAAAAGCCGCACAGCGGTCAGCAATTTCCTAAGATTGATCAACTTGAACCCTGTCGTGGCGCAGATGTTGGCCCACGGAGACATTGAAATGGGACATGCGCGAGCTTTGCTGAGCCTGTCTCTTGAACAACAGGCGAGTGTCGCAAGAGAAATCGCCGCGCAACATTTGAATGTGAGGCAGGCAGAGGCCCTGGTACGAAAGCTTCTCGCCGCTAAACCTGGTAGCAAGCCAGTGGCTAAAGTCGATGCTGATACTCGCTCTTTAGAAAACAAGCTTACGACACGTCTTGGCCAGAAGGTCAGTTTACAACATACTGCCAAAGGCAAAGGAAAACTTGTGATTGGATATAATAGTCTCGATGAGCTGGACGGTATTCTTACTCATTTTGGGGATTTGGACTAACAACGGATAAAACCCGCTAAATACTCGAAAAAAACCTCGCTTTAGGCTCTTTCTAAGTTGAAGGCCTAGGGTGAAATCACTATACTCAGCTCCGCGTCAAACAGGGCCAAATTAACTCTCTCTATCGGCGGTTTTTGTGGCTTCTTCAGCGTGAGTTTTAAGATTGAAAGCATCGCCTATCAAATTGTCCTTGTGCAATTTGGGGCCACCATTCTCATCGCATTTCTGTGTCTATTTGTAGATTGGGTTGCTGCCTACTCGGTTTTGTTGGGTGGGTTAACAGGTGCGGTGCCAAGTGCCTTTATGGCCTGGCGGTTTGGCTCTCGGCAGGTTGCTGATGTCGGGCTCGCATTTAGTCACCTGCTGCGGGGTGAGATTGGTAAATTGCTGCTAACAGCAGCTCTATTTACGGCCTGTTTTGGTTTAGTAGAGCCACTTTCGGCAGGATTTTATTTTGCAGCGCTTGGTGCAACGTTGATGTGTAATCTTCTTGTACCACTGATAACAGCATCCCGCTAGGGGTGTCATGAACGAGTAATTGAGGTGAAGGTAAGTTAACAAATTATGGCTGAGTCTTCTGGCGAGTACATCCAGCACCATATTACCAATCTGACCTACGGGAAGTTTCCTGACGGCCACTGGGGTATTGCCCATAATGCCGAAGAAGTTCAGCAGATGGGGTTTATGGCGATTCACTTGGATACCATGTTTTGGTCCATTTTTCTGGGCATGGTTTTCTGTGGAATATTTTTTGCGGCATCGCGGAATTTAACTGCCGGTGTTCCGAGAGGCGTACAAAACGTCTGTGAAATTTGCGTTGAGTTTGTTGAGGATAACGTTCGCCAGGTCTTTGGCACTCGCCCCAACGCAATTA
>JBLHQQ010000052.1:0-11078 GCA_047625245.1 Candidatus Azotimanducaceae bacterium | reverse complement strand
AAATATAATCAAATCCATACCTTGCGACATTCCTCAGACTTTGTCGAAGGTCCCCTCGCATTTTCTGAAAAACGAGCACCGAATTGGAAAGGTGAATAGCCAAAAAGCCGATTTGGAATAAGCGTCTATACTGGATTGATAGCGCGAAAAATTATAAGGACGTAAATATGTTACCGAAAAATAGGTCGGTCATTGATCGATCGATGGCCGAGAAGTTGTTTGGCTGGATCATGATGGTTGGGCTAATGGCCCTACCGGGTATTTCTTTTGCCAGTAGTGCCGCATCAAACAGCAGCTCTATGGGGGAGACCAATTCGGCGTGGGGCGTCTTTGCCCTGGTTGTTTTTGTGGTGGCTTACCTATTTGTGATGTTGGAAGAGTTTATTCATCTTCGCAAATCAAAGCCTGTGATTTTGGCAGCCGGTATCATCTGGATCATCGTCGTGATTATCCAGATGCAAGGCGGACATGATCAAGCCGTGCTGCGGGCAACTCTGGATCACAACCTGCTGGAATACGCCGAGCTGTTTTTATTCTTGTTGGTGGCTATGACCTATATCAACGCTATGACTGAACGTAATGTGTTTGAGAAGTTGCGGGTTTGGCTGGTGAATAAGGGCTTCAACTATCGCCAGTTGTTCTGGATTACCGGCATCATCGCGTTTGTGTTGTCACCCATTGCTGACAACCTAACAACGGCGCTACTGATGGGCGCAGTAGTGCTGTCAGTAGGTGCTGCGAATCGAGCTTTCGTTGGTATTGCTTGTGTCAATATTGTGATTGCTGCCAATGCTGGCGGAGCCTTTAGCCCCTTTGGTGACATCACAACGCTAATGGTTTGGCAAAGTGGTCATGCCAGTTTCTTCCAGTTCTTCGTGTTGTTTATTCCTTCGGTCGTGAACTTCATAGTGCCTGCCGTGATTATGAGTTTTGCGGTCCCGACTGGTGCGCCCGAGGCTGCCCATGAGGATGTGGAGCTTAAAGACGGCGCCTATATGATCTGTGTACTATTCGTGGTCACCATTGCGACGGCGGTGAGCTTCAAGCAGTTTCTGCATCTGCCGCCCTTCCTCGGAATGATGACTGGCTTGTCCTTTCTGTTCTTTTTCTCCTACTACATCAAAATGCGTAACAATGGTGACGAGGCAGATTTCGGTACGTTTAACATCTTTAGTAAGGTGGCTCAGGCTGAGTGGGATACGTTGTTCTTCTTCTTTGGTGTGATCTTTTGTGTCGGTGGTCTTGGCCACATCGGTTATCTCGAGATTATGTCGACGGTGCTCTATGACGGCTGGGGCCCAACAGCGGCGAACATTACCCTGGGTGCGGTTTCCGCCGTTATTGATAACATCCCGGTGATGTTTGCGATTTTGACCATGAACCCTGAAATGGATCTTTACCAGTGGCTATTGATCACTCTGACAGCAGGTGTGGGCGGTAGCTTATTGTCGATTGGTTCTGCTGCGGGGGTCGCACTAATGGGATCAGCGAGGGGTTATTACACCTTCTTTGGTCACCTGAAGTGGACCTGGGCAATTGCCCTAGGTTACGGCGCAAGCATCTACGCTCATTACCTGGTGAATGGCTAGACATCTTAGGTTAATTGCAGCCAGTATTTTCTGATGTCTGCAGTGTGGCGCGCTCCATCAAAGCGCGCCCACTTCATTAACATCTTGTCTCGTTCGCAGATTCGATACCAAGCCTCGAGTGAGTGTTCCCTACCGAGCTCTTAGTTATTTCTGATTGATTCAAAATCATGGCCAGTCAGCTCGATTCGACCAGATCCTAGATTAGGCGAAAGGTCACATGCTGGTCCTCCATACCGTTTGCAGGTGTCACCAGAATCTGATCGGTAAAACCCCGAGACCTATGCAGAATGGCAAGTGGCGCCCGAACGCCGTTTCAAAAGTTCTTATTTGAGATGGTCGTGATGTTCTCTAAATCGAGGTTAAATTGGCTGTGCTGAAATTCCCCAGTTGCAATCTGTCGCGTGCTGCGCAAGGCCAGCGCCACTGGCGTTGCCTTGGAGGTCTGTGTCGCCGTTACTGGCTGGGTGATGTCTGTCATAAGATCTGCACGAACTAGGTCTGCATGGGCCAGCAGGAGTAGGATGGTTGCGTAACGGGTGTATTGATTTAACATGGGGTACGACTTAACCAGCGAACAAAATAATATGAATGGTGCCTTACAAATTGCCGTTTTGACGGTCTCGGATACACGGACTCTGGAAAACGATACCTCAGGTCAGTTTCTTTGCGATGCGCTTGCGGAATCTGGTCACACATTGGCAGACAGGCACATCGAAGTTGATGACCTGTATCGATTGCGAGCCAAGGTATCTGCCTGGATCGCTGACCCAATCGTGGAAGTTGTGCTGCTAACCGGCGGCACGGGATTCACCACGCGTGATTCCACACCAGAAGCGATTGAACCGCTACTGGATCAAAAAATTGATGGCTTTGGTGAATTGTTTCGCCATCTCTCTTATCAAGAGATCGGTACCTCCACGGTGCAGTCTCGAGCCATCGGTGGTGTCGCCAACAGTACCTTAATTTTTTGTATGCCCGGATCAACTGGCGCATGTAAAACTGGTTGGAATGGTATTTTGAAAACCCAGCTCGATATTACTCATCGGCCCTGTAACTTTGCTGAACTGATTAAGAAGGGTAGCCACTAGTGCCGGGACAACTGATTCCCGTTGACGATGCTATTGCCCAGCTGAGCGCCAAAGCGAAGTTGCTGGTGGGCACAGAAAGCGTTTCATTACTGGATGCACTTGGCCGAATCCTCGCAAAAGACATTGTTGCCCCGAATGCAGTACCTGCCTTTGATAACAGCGCAATGGACGGCTATGCGGTTTGCGCAGCCGATGTGTCCATCGATGCCGCCATCAAGATTAGTGACCGAATACCGGCAGGAAAGGTAGGTCAGCCACTAGAGACTGGCACTGCTGCGCGAATATTTACTGGTGCGCCCATGCCGCAAGGTGCCGATGCGATAGTGATCCAGGAAGATACAGAACCAACCGGCGACACAGTAATGCTAAAAGTAGCGCCCACCAAGGGTGATCATATACGCCGTGCGGGACAAGACATTAGCGCCGGGAAAACCATATTAACGAAGGGGCGACGACTTCGACCACAAGATATTGGTCTTGCCGCATCAGTGGGTTGCAGCGAGCTGACGGTCTACCAAAAGTTAAAAGTCGGTGTGATGTCGACTGGTGATGAACTGATTGATCCGCCCAGGAAGTTAGGCCCAGGGCAAATATACAACTCCAACCAATACACTCTTCAAGCACTTGTGCACCAGCTAGGTATGGAGCCAGTTGACTTAGGTATGGTTGCTGACACACCAGAAGCAACGGAAGCCGCTCTCATCCAAGGCAGTAGGCTTGCCGATTGTATTTTAAGTAGTGGCGGCGTTTCTGTGGGGGAAGAAGATCACGTTAAAGCCGTTGTTGAAAAACTCGGTGCGCTGGATCTCTGGCGTTTGGCGATCAAACCCGGTAAACCTCTTGCCTACGGGCGTATTGGAGAGACACCTTTTTTTGGCCTGCCCGGCAACCCCGTTTCTGGTTTTGTCACCTTTATGTTGATTGCTCGAGACTACCTACTCCGCTGCCAGGGCAGCACAGAAACAAAACTCACCAAGGTTTATGGAGCGGCGAACTTCACAGCCAAGGGAGGCCTCCGTCGAGAATACTTCCGCGTTCAGATTCAATTTGATGAGAATGGAAATAGCCAGGTGACTGAGTACTCCAATCAAGGCTCCGGAGTCATGTCATCCGTTAGCTGGGCCAACGGCCTTGCGGAGATTGAGATTGGGCAAATGGTTAAGCCCGGTGATCGGGTGAAGGTTCTGTTGTTGGGGTGAAATTATGTAACTTTGCGACTTGCTCTAACTGATCGATCGCGTTGGAGCGACAAAGCATAATCAAACTAGGTGAAATTGGCATGAGAAGTCGATGCAACGAGATCAAATTCGGTCAATTAGGACTCTTGGGTTTCCCCGCAGCCTTGTTATGCGTCAAGTGAGTTGTCACAGTGATACGTTCGAGAGTGAGTTCCTCGATTGAACTCTTCGCCAATATCGGGGTTGTCATTGGCCTTATACTATGAGCAATTAGCGGGCGAAAACGTGGCTGAACCACTTCCAGTCGCACTCGAGAATCCGGTCAATTTGTCGACTAAGGATCACATCATCCTTCGCGCCTTCTACATTCTAGCATCATCATCATGCGCCTGAGAATAATAGTCAGTAATTCTCATGGATAAACCAAAGCGATTCGTCGTCACTGGAACTTCTGGTACCGGAAAGACATCCCTTATCGAGGAATTGAGAAAGCAAGGAATGGTATGTTTTGACGAGCCAGGACGAAAAGTTCTTACTTCTGGTTCTGATGAAGCAAAAGTTAGACCAGAGCCATTCGTTGAAGAAATGTTAACCCAGTCACTTAGTGACTACAGAGAAGCGAGTAACATGCCGACCGCATTCTATGACAGAGGCTTACCTGACATCGTTGCCTATGCGCATAGATTTAGAGTGCCAATATCTAGATACCAAAAAGCATCCGAAACTTATCGGTACGAGTCAACGATATTCGTAGCACCTCCCTGGCAGGAAATATTTGCAAACGATGAAGTTCGGCGAGCGACCTTCGAGGAATATCTCGAATTCCATGAATTGATACTCAATATTTATCAGAAACTAGATTACTCTATTCGGATACTTCCAAAAATATCTGTCGCTGAGCGTGCAGAATATATCAAATCTGCTACCTTTGACGCATAGCGTGGAACTGGGAATTTGATGCTGAAAAAAGCTGCGGTGAAGTCGTTAGCATAAAATTTGAGGCGTCTTTAGATGAACATTAAGCGGTGAAGTATGAATAAACGGAGGCGGGTTAGAGCGAGCAGTCAATTCGGCACAATCATGGGTCTGTCTGGACTTCTTGATTTTCGAAAGGTTTATTTGCAGCCTCATTGCGCATCTGACTCTGGCGAACATCATGGGTGAGCTAATCGACCTTCGAGTAGATGGCAGCGACATGCTTTGCTATTTGGCACGTCCAGAAGTTGACGCGTCACTAGGTATTCTTGTTTGTATGCGTGGCAATGTTGATGTTCATCGGTGTTCGTCTGGGTGGCACACCTTACCTGTCTACTTCTTTTCGTTGGGGTTTTGATCGGCCTTATCCTCGAGGTTACAAAGCCATTACAGCAGAGGAGCAAAAAAATTGGTGCAGGATTGAAATTTTCTAACATTTTCTGCATTGTCCCTTCGCTAACGCCCACTAAATAGATAGGCACATCATTGATTATTCTCAGTCACCTAGGCTATTCGCTATTCTCAAGATATGAGATACGATAGTTGGGAGTTGCCATTGTTTGCAACCGGCTCCACCTGACCTTCAATTCTGCTAAAAGCCGTTTCATAGTTGTAGTGACTGGCGCCTTTTCTGGCCAAGGCTTTCTCAGTGCAGCATTAGATGTAAATGATTCAGAGTACTTCGAACCCGGTACTGATGTTCTCATTGATGCGTCGAAATCAACAGCAAGCATCCCACCGCTGGAAATGGGTCAGCTAGTCAATGCACTTAAAACAAGGAAGCAGAAAATTCGTAGCTGCCGATATGCAGTGATAGTCGCAAGGAGTAGCGGTCTCATCATGACCAATATATTGGCTGCATTCGCTGTTCTGGTCTCTTCGAAGGTGCGTGGTTTTGTTAGCCTTAAAAGCCCAGAGGCATGGCTCGAGACAGAGACAAAAAAGTGAATTGACATGGGTAATAAATGAGTGCCAAAAAAGATCAAAGTAAAGTCGCTCTGGTTACAGGGTCGACCTCAGGTATCGGCAAAGCCATTGCAGAACGGCTTTCGGAAGATGGTTATAGCATTGCCTTTCATTCTCGATTATCGGTGGCAGAGGGCGAAAAGCTAGTAGGCGCTCACACGAATGCCACTTATACCCAGGCCGATCTAGCGCACCCAAATGGGGCGAAGTTACTCATAGAAGATGTGCTGCTACGACATGGGCGGTTGGATGTTCTGGTGAATAATGCTGGGATCAACGCAATCATCCCCCATCACGATCTCAAGCAGGCAACATCCCAAGTATGGCGTGATCTTTATGAAGTGAACGTGATCGCTCCCTGGTGCCTGATTACCGAGGCGGAGGGTGCTTTAAGAGACTCGTCAGCGTCGGATTGTCCCAGTTGTATTGTAAACATTAGCTCCCATGCTGGTGTCCGGCCAAAGGGTGCTTCAATTCCCTATGCGGTGAGCAAGGCGGGGCTCAATCATATGACGAAGTTATTAGCCCTAAGCCTGTCGCCCGAGATTCGGGTCAATGCCGTTGCACCGGGACTGGTTGAAACGCCGATGACAGAAAGTTGGACAGAGGCGCGGAAACTCTGGAAGGAGAAATCACCAATGGGTCGTGGCGCGCAACCTGGCGAAATTGCTCAAACAGCTTCGATGCTGGTTGCGAGTACCTACCTAACAGGGGAAATTATTCTGTCGGACGGTGGGCTTAATCTGACTTAAGTGTGAGCTGCCTAGCGTCTTTTTTTTAGTGTCCAATACTTAAAGTCTATTGGGTGTTAAGATTTACGCCGGTTTTACCTCGAACTACCCGGATTATTTATGGGAATTATGTTGCTTAGCATTGTGGTGTCAATGGTATTGGGCTGTGCGGTCTGGTTGATGATTGGCGATAAGTTTCCCCTCAAGGACGAGGTTAAGCTGCCCGCGCTAAACAACATCGTTATCTATGTGTTGAGTCTTGTGGTCCCGGTTTACCTCCTGATTTTCGTCATTTTCAATTAGTGATTCTCTATGCAACTTCCTATCGATATTGACTCGGTCAAAGGCTTTTTGGCGGCTAACGAAGGTGATGCGCTCTATCAAAGATGCCTGACTGCCTGCGAAATTGGCCCTGCTCTCGAGATTGGCAGCTATTGTGGAAAGTCCACTGTCTATTTGGGCCAGGCATGTAAAGACGCAGGTTCCACCCTCTTTGCCCTGGATCACCATCGTGGCTCCGAGGAGCATCAGCTAGGTGAGGAGTATCACGACCCGGATTTATTTGATGCTGGTGTCGGCAAAGTGGATACCTTTAAGTTATTTCGCAATACGGTTTCGCGGGCCGATCTAGAGGATCATGTGGTACCGCTGGTGGCACCTTCCGTTGTTGTGGCGCGAAATTGGCAAACGCCGTTCGGATTGGTCTTTATTGATGGCGGCCACAGTCTAGAAGCAGCCCAAACCGACTATCAGAGCTGGTCACCCCATGTGGCGAAGGGCGGTATTCTTGCCATTCACGATTTGTTTCCGAATCCCGACGAGGGAGGCCAGGCGCCAATTACCATCTGGCGGGCAGCCATTGCTTCCGGACTATTCGAGGACTTGGGTGTCGTTGGCACGCTTGGCGTGCTTCGTCGTCGGCAAAAATGACTCTTCAGTAAAGAGTTTTGCCGCACCGGTTTTTTCGGCCAGCGCATCGGCAGCCAGAAGAATCGCGCCTGCGGTCCAAGTGGGTTTCTCTAAAGGCCAAAGTTCTCCATCGCGGTGGACATATCCGGTCCAGTAAGAGCCGTCTTCATCTTTAAACTGGTGTAGCCAGCTAAATAGTTGCATCGCTTTCTGCCGCTCTCCTACAGCGAGTAACGCCATAACTAGCTCACAGGATTCCGCCACGGTGACCCAGGGTTCGTCGCTGACGCACTGACAACCGAGTTGATCCACCACAAAGGTATCCCATCGCGAGTGCAAGTGTTGTCTACCGCGAGCGCCTTGAATCACACCAGTGAGTACCGGGTAGAACCAATCCATGGCAAATCGGCTTTTGCTGTCCCAAGTGCGGTCAAAACACTCGGGGTGATTACGAAGCGCGTTGCCAAGTTTAGTTCGCGCGAGATCCCAATCCGGGACACGGCGTTCTAGAATCGTCGCGATGTTAATCGCGCATTCGAAGCTCTTATAAATACTGCTGCAACCAGTGACGAGGGAGTCTTCCTGGATGCCGAGGGTGGTGTCCTCACACCAGTAGATCTGTCCCTGTGGACCCTGAAGACTTAACGCAAATCCAATCGCGGCCTCGACCACCGGCCACATATTTTCAAGAAAGTTTTTATCCGCCGTCACCAGATAGTGGTGCCAGACACCGGTCGCCACATAGGCGACAAAGTTTGATTCTGCGCGAGTACCATCTACGACTTCGCCATCTTTATAGGCGGCAAGCCAGCTACCATTCTCTAATTGATTCTGTTCTAGCCAGTGATAAGCGTGTGCAGCTTCATCGAATCTACCGCCAATAGTGAGGCCCATGGCGGACTCTACATGATCCCAGGGATCAAGACTGCCGCCGGGAAACCAGGCAATTGCACCGTCGGCATCCTGCACACTGGCGATATAGTCCACCGTGTTTTTCAAATAGTCCTCGGGGTAGAGACCTCTTGAAACATAAAGTTTGGTCACGAAGCAGCCTCTAAAAGCTCAGAGGTTTTTGGTATGGGGGCAGTTTTGACAAAATACATGACTACACTTTTACCCATGATTGGGTTGAGAATCCAGTCTAGAAAGCGTGTCAATTTAGGTTGTTTCATCAGGTCCCACACCAAAAAGCGGTGATAAGCCGCAACAATCCGGGCTTCTGTTTCGCCAGGTTCTTTCCAAAACAGGCATTTTAACCACCAATAGGGCACATGCAGTGCATGGGCGTGATGGCGCTCAAAAAACACCATGCCGGTGTTAGTGATGTCTTCGCGCAGGTGGTTGGCATTAAAAATTCTGACGTGACCGCCTTCTACCTCATGGTATGCATCGCTCAGCTGCCAGCAGACCCACTCGGGAAAGTAACGAGGCACACTCGCAGCGAAGATGCCGCCAACCTTCAGAACTCGATGGATTTCAGCCAGAACCGGACGGTAGTCAGGAATGTGCTCCAGCACTTCAGAGCAGATCACCTTATCAAAATGTCCATCTTCAAAGGGCAGATGGGCGCCGTTAGCCACGGAGATATCGAGGGTCTTGTCTTTACTCTCGGGGTCTTCAAATTCTTTGAAGCGTTCTCGGGTCGTCTTTAAGTCCCTCAGGCTAAGGTCGATGCCGATAGCATGGACATCCTGTAGCATGTACGCCGTGATGGTGTGACGACCCTCGCCACAACCGAGGTCGAGCATGGTTTCGCCGGATCTTAGATCCAGATGGTCGAAGTTAATGGTTTGCATGGACATCAGCGGTTTCCGTCATGATTTTGTGGTAATGCTGCACCATTTGTTCGGCGGCAACTTTCCAACTAAAGTGTTTCAAAATTCGGTTTCGTCCCGCGATGCTTAAGTCAGCACGCTTTTCGTCGCTATCAAGAAGGTCGCTAATCGCTGTGGCGATCGCGGCGGAATCCCTAACCGGTATGAGTATCCCAGCATCACCGACAACCTCGGGTAGTGCACCGCCGACGGTCGATATCACCGGGACGCCACAGGACATCGCCTCACCAGCAGGCAGGCCAAAGCCCTCGTAAATTGAGGGTACAACCACGATGCTAGCCTCGGCATAAAGTTTGACCAGGGCTTCGGTTGAAATACCACTAACGAATGTAAGATGGGGTGATAGTTCTAGTTCTTTAACGAGTCCGGCGGTTTCTCCGTCGGCCTTCAATTTGCCTAGCACTGTCAAATGGATGTCGTGCCTTGTGGTGCTCAGGGTTTTGATGGCTCTGAGTAAATACTGCAATCCCTTCAGCGGTTGGTCGGCGCTCGCTGTAGCCATGATCCGATTGGGGATTCGTTGAACGTCATTCATTGGGCGGAATACATCCGTCGCAATGCCATTGTGAACGACGTTGATGTCTTCACTGTTTATGCCAAAGGCAGTTGAGACGTCCAGCTTTGAAACACCAGATACTGTGACGATGTGTTTGAGTTGTTTGACCACTTTTTGTTGCATATTGATAAATGAATGCCAGCGATTGATCAATAATCGTTGCTGCCAGGTGGTTGCATTTGCTAGAGCAATATCACGGTCACTGGTGACGGGATGGTGAATAGTCGTGAGCAGTGGGTAGCCTTGCTGCTGCAGCCAAAGCGTGCCGTAACACAGGGACTGGTTGTCGTGAATCACGTCATAGTCGGGTTTGTGTTGTTTGAAGTACTTTTTTAAGCGCCGTCCAAACGTGTAAGGTTCTCCGAAGCCGCCCGTCAACATCGCCCACCATTCAAAAACGTTGGTAAAAGACAACAGATCCTTTGCCCGTAACGCAGTCACATGATTCGGTGAGTTGTAGAGGTCCAGGCTGGGAAGAGGAATCAGATTCACTCTGGGATCTAGGTCTGGGTAGGGTGGTCCGGAAATCACATCAACCAGATGGCCTGCATCTGTCAGCGCCTCGCTCAGGTATTTAATGTAGATGCCCTGGCCGCCACTAAAGGGATTGCTGCGATAACCCAATAACGCAATGCGTAATGGTTCTGTTTGTATCGGCTGGGGTTCTTCAATGGCCGAACTGGCCATAATGCTACTCAAGTGATTGCCTGACTCAAAAGTGCTGGATTGTAATGATTGCGGCAATAAAAAGCCAAGGGCCGGTGTGGCCACTTTAGTTTGAGGGTAAGGGCTTGCGTGAAAAGCCGGTGGAAATGGGCTTTTTTGGCCCACCTTTTATTGGCTAAGCTTTCTCCGCCTGAATCTTGGGTGCGACGGCCCACTTGGCGCTTGTCATTGTCGCTCAAGACCCCGACAGTGAAGAGGTTTTCCTCATCTCGCCGATTTCGCTCCAATCGTCGCTCCGGTCCATATGCGGGGGCATCATGCTCCTCGGTAAATACATTTGCGTAGAGGTTGGCAACCCAGACCTGGCCTTCCTGGGTGCGGCGTAGAAAACGAATGCCTTCACCAATAAACGGGGTTACAACGTCCTAGAAGAATCTAGGATAGCCAGCCAGCAGGTATGCTGCTGTGGTGTAGCCCATTTTGGCGGCCTCACCAGTTTCCCTGAATTCCTGATATAGGACGGAGATCCTGCGCATATATTGAGGATCTGCCAATTGGCCGATCAAGTCAGCGGCCCGAAGCAGA
>JBLHQQ010000051.1:0-11098 GCA_047625245.1 Candidatus Azotimanducaceae bacterium | reverse complement strand
GCTGGTTTCTTCAGGGCCAGCATCATCAGGTTCATCATCTCAAGACCGAGCTGTTCGATATTTCGCTTTCCTGCATTGGCCAGAACTTTGCCAAGGGCTTTATAGCTAGGAACATGATGGGCCATCAGCATATATTTGTAACGGCCATAGAATTTGATCAAGACTTCAGCAGATAAGCCAGCAGCAACAGTATCCAGCCAGTCCTGATAAACATATAGCCTGGATACAAAACTTTCTCTTAAGCCTGGATCGAACAAACGACCATCCTCCTCCACAGGCAATAGAGGATTGAGTTCTTGAATTCGCCTGGCAAAGATGCCGATGCCATGACTGTTCTGCAGATGACCTTCCTGCTGATAGACCTTGATGCGACCAAGGCCACAGGATGGTGAGCCTTTCACCAGAATATATCCCGCCAGATCAGGGTGATCGATCATGGTGTGAGTCGCAAAGGCCTCGAGTTGCGCTGTGTAGTCTTTTGTGTGGGTGTTGGAGTCCATCGCTCGCGGACCGTCTGCACTATCTCCACTATCCACAAGGCGAATGGTTTCTCTTGGCACACCAAGACCAATGCCGACTTCGGGACAGAATGGCATCAAGCAAACATGCTCACCCAGCTTCTCCAAAAACTCATGACTGCGCTTGGCTTCACCGTTGTAGCGTACCGGTTTACCCACCGTACAGGCACCCACCCCCACCTTAATCAATGCATTCTCCTTGTCTTGTGCGCTTTACGTTTTTGGTCTGATTTTAGTTTTGTATCTTTTATAGGTACAGGATTCTATGAATTCTCTGTCGATTTTGCTTCACTAGGGGTATCTAAAGGGAGACGTCGATTGAACAGAATAGACAATAAGGTAGCATTGGTCACCGGTGGTGGCAGCGGGATTGGTCGGAGCACCTCAGTGTTATTCGCAGCAGCAGGCGGCTCGGTTGCTGTTTCTGATATTAACTTGAAAGCTGCAGAGCAAACCGTCGCGATCATTCAAGAATCTGGTGGTAAGGCCATTGCGATCCACCACGATGTCACAGATGTTGCTGCCTGGGATGAGACCATCGCTACCATCATCAACACCTATGGTGGATTACATATCCTAGTGAACAACGCTGGAGTGAGCGGTGCTGGCTTACCTCCACTTGAGGAGGCCACCATGGAAAGTTGGCGCGCGGTCATGGATATCAACCTTGATGCTGTCTTTATTGGTTGTCAGAAAGCGGTATTACAAATGAGAGAGAGTGGCGGGTCGATCATCAACCTATCGTCTGTGTTTGGTCTGGTAGGCGGCGCAGGCGCTGCATACAACGCCTCAAAAGGCGCTGTTCGTTTACTCGCCAAGTCAGTCGCGGTCCATTGCGGCAATATGGGATACAACATCCGTTGCAACTCCGTTCATCCAGGATTCATTTGGACGCCGCTCGTTAAAAACCTAGTCCCCTTTATGGATGAAGACAACCTCACAGAAGAGGGTTTAAAGGCTATGCTAACCGAAAGGCATCCAATAGGAAGATTGGGAGAGCCGGAAGAAGTTGCCAAAGCGATTTTATTTCTGGCATCCGATGATGCTTCCTTTATTACCGGTACTGAACTGGTGATTGATGGTGGCTACACCGCCGTTTAAGCGTCATTGAGTTCCTTGAGAAGCGGAACTGTTTCCGCAAAAGACAAGCAGGCGTCGGTAATGCTGACGCCATACTTGAGGTTCTCTGGGTCATAGTTCTGGCGTCCGCTTTCTAGATGGGATTCCAGCATCACCCCTTTAACAGGTAATCCGGCTTTGATTGACGAGCAGACGGATCGAACAACATCCTTCTGGCGGTTATGATCCTTTTGGCTGTTACCGTGGCTTGCGTCCACCACCACATGGCCCGCTAATCCTTGATCCACTAACTTAGCGCTGGCAGACGTTATCGCTTCAGCATCGAAGTTGGGTCCTGACAGATCTCCGCCTCGAAGAATCAAATGACAATATTGATTTCCGGCGGTTTCGAATATCGCAGGTGCACCCTCCTTTGTCAGAGATGGAAACAGATGCCGATGGGAGGCTGCCTTGATACCGTCAATGGCAACCTGGACATCGCCATCGGTTCGATTTTTGATCCCAACAGGCATCGAAAGCCCAGAGGCTAATTGACGATGAATTTGGCTCTCGGCGGTCCGGGCTCCTATCGCGCCCCAACTAATTAGATCCGAATAATATTGCCCAAAGGTAGTATCCAAAAACTCGGTAGCTGCTGGCAATCCACGCTCGACAATGTCTAATAAAGTTTTTCGAGCGAGCCTGAGCCCATGGTTGATTCGATAGCTGTTGTCTATGTCTGGGTCATTGATCAACCCCTTCCAGCCAACAACAGTGCGTGGCTTCTCGAAATAGACCCGCATAATCAGCAGCAGGTTAGGAAACTTGTCTACGACTGCCGCTAGCCTATCAGCATATTCCACGGCTGCTTTTGGGTCATGTATTGAGCATGGGCCAACAATCACAAAACGCCGCGCATCGCGACCATCCAATATGGCCTGGAGAGCCTCGCGGCCAGAAGTCACTGTTGCTGCATTCGCTTTACTCGTTGGAAGTTCTTCAGCGAGCACTGCCGGACTGATTAGCGGCTTCACACTAATGATATGAGAGTTTTCTAAAGTGGGCATAATTTACAGAACCGCCTAGCTGGATTTCTTAACGAACTGGTGAATTTCTTTGGTGAGTTTTTTCAGACATCCCTTGTCCGTATACATCATATGTCCGGCAGGGAAATAGGTATGCTTCAGGTTGTCCTGAAGATCCCCCCGCACGCCAAGATGGTCAAAGGTATATTCCGTGGCGAAGAACGGCGTCGCCAAATCATACAATCCATTGACCACCAACACCTGCAGATTGGGATTCTTCTGCATCGCAACTCGCAACATCTCCGCCGTGTTCACGTAGCTATTTTCAAAACTGTCGTAGCGCCATTTGGGATGAACTTTAAAGCTAATAATTTCATAGGGGAGATCAGATTCAAACTGCAGGTCTTTACGTACGAAATCGTTGAGGCAAGCACTGTAGATAGCTTGAGCGGTATCCATACTCGGGTCGCTATCAAACATTTCACCGGAATCGTTACTGTCTATTCCTGTGATACGACTGTCGAACCGACCAATCACCTGCTGTTGGCTGCGCAACAGTTCCTTAGTGAACCGCATAATCTCGATTCGAAGATTGGCACCCGCCACGTATTCTTGACTTAAACCGGTGTACTCACTGACCTTCTTGATAACTTGAGCACGTTCATCACCATCGAGCCGAGCGCCTTTAAATAGGGCAGCGCTGTAATCGCCTTCTGCATACCCACGTACTTCATCCAAGAATTCACTCTCGCCTAGTTTTTGCAAACGGGGACTTAGCTTGCCGTGATATCGAGCTGCCAGAGCGTAGCTGGGCAAATACAATACATAAGGTAGATCGTTGCCCGGACCAAATAGAAGGGTCTGGAAATTTAGCACCACAGAAACTAGCATAATGCCGTTTAGGGCCATACCGTAGTGCTGTTGAAGGTGGGCAGCCAGACCGGTTGCTCTTGTGGTGCCGTAGCTCTCACCAATCAGGAACTTTGGTGAACCCCAACGATTCTCCCGACTTGTCATTAACCGGATAAACTCACCCACCGAGTCGAGATCCCGTTGAAATGTGTAGAACTCGTCCGGCTTTGTGTCTTCCCCGGTCACAGGTCTGCTATATCCAGTACCCACTGGATCAATAAAAACCAGATCGCTTTCTAGTAACAAAGAAAACTCATTGTCAGACAAGGCGTAGGGAGGTTTCAGTCTTTCAGACGCAGACTTCGTTAAAGGTACGCGTTTCGGGCCAAGCAATCCGAGCAACATCCAGACTGATGATGAACCTGGCCCACCGTTAAAAGAAAAAGTAATGGGTCGCTTGGATTTATCCTTAACGCCATCTTTAGTAAAGGACATAAAAAACATTTCAGCTTTCGCTAGATGACCCTTTTTGTCGTCTTCTTCCTTCAGTACAACGGTGCCAACCTTGGCGGTATATCGCAGCAGCTTGCCGCCCAATTTGATCGAGTGTTGGGTGGTGACAATATTGTCCTTTACTCCCGGTGAAGTGACCTGCGCCTCATTCTTATCTTGTTCGCCTTTGTTGCCAGCGTCGCTCGTCATCATCGTTTTCCTATTATTTTCTGCTCGCGAAATTCGCGTAACTCTTCAGCGGTTAGTCCAAGTAGATCAATTAATCTATCATCATCCTCACCCAATAAAGGTGGCCTAGTAGCATCCACCAGTGAGCTTCGCGAAAAGCGCATTGGATTCGCGACCATCGGAACGCCGTCGACCTCTTGCATTAATTTTCTTTCCACTGCTTGAGGGTTATTAAAAACTCGATCGATTGTATTGATCGGGCTAACAGGGACGTTGCTATCTTCAAACATAGCCAACCAATCATCAAGGCAGCGGGTGATCATAATGTCCTTTAAAAGCGGAATCAGAGTCCCACGATTCAAAACTCGTTTGGCATTCGTTGCATAACGTAGATCCCCAGCCAGGTGTTCCGCGCCAATCAACAAGGTGAACTTTTTGAACTGACTGTCGTTGGCAACGGCAACAATCAGGTGGCCCCCCAATGTTTCAAACACCTGGTACGGTACGATATTTGGGTGCTCGTTGCCGAATCTCTCGGGCACTTCACCAGTCACAAGGTAATTGCTGGCCTGGTTTGCGAGCGACGCTGTTACGACATCAAACAACGCCATATCGATATGCTGACCCAGGCCACTACTATCTCTTTCCTTGAGTGCTGCCATTATCGCAATGGTGCTATATAAGCCTGTCATGACATCTGCTAGAGCGACCCCGACTTTTTGCGGTTGGCCACCCGCGCTATCTGGCTCACCCGTGATACTCATCAATCCCGCCATCGCCTGGGCGACCATGTCATAACCCGGACGCGAGCGGAGTGGGCCGGTTTGACCAAAGCCCGTAATGGAACAGTAAATTAACGCAGCATTTAGCTGGGACAATGCTTCATAGCCAAGACCCTTTTTCGTCAGATCTCCAAACTTAAAATTCTCAACCAGAATGTCTGCTTTAAGCGCCAAACGAGTCACCAGCTCAACACCCTTTGGTTGGCCGATATCAATACAAATTGAGTGTTTGCCGCGATTGGCAGAAATGAAATAGGCCGATAGTTCATCGTCACTGTCGGGTAATTCTAGAAATGGAGGTCCAAACCCCCGCGTATCATCACCGCCAGCCGGGTGTTCAACCTTAATAACAGTTGCACCCAGGTCCGACAGTATTTGTGTTGCCCAGGGACCGGCTAGCACGCGACTTAGATCCAGCACCAGAGTACCGGCCAAAATGGGCGCGCCAGCTAGTAAAGGCGCACCCGCTAGTGAAGTAGTACTCAATATCATTACCTGACTGAAAACCGCATCATCCTACGTGAGGGCTCTGCCTGCCGCAATACAGGTGACACCTCGGAAAAGATAGCCAGCTAAGGTACAGTTGGAACCATTCAATCGAAAGGAAACCGAAATGGGTAATGACGAGTGGCTGGCGCTAATCAAGGAGGACATTGTTGATCCGAATCAAAAGATCATTGACCCTCACCATCATCTTTGGCGTAGAGCGAATGGCAATGACTATGTCTTGGCCAATCTTCATGGGGACACCATTAGCGGTCACAACGTCGTTCAAAGCGTCTTTGTGGAATGTCATGCCGAGTATCGAGCCGATGGCCCAGAACATCTGAAGCCACTTGGCGAGACCGAGTTTGTTGTCGAGCAGGCTGAAGCCAGCGAGCAAACCGATGGTACCGTTATTACCGGGATTGTTGCCCATGCGGATCTAACCCTGGGTGATGCAGTCGAAGAAGTCCTAACAGCCCATGAGGCTCTTGGTGGCGGCAGGTTTCGCGGCATCCGTCATGCAGGAGCCCACGCAGAGTTCCCCGATTCATTAACCATTGCCGGGCGAGCGCCCGCCAACCTATACCAGAATGCAAACTTTAGAACCGGGCTGAAAAAGTTAGGCCAAATGGGCTACAGTTTTGATACTTGGCATTACCACTACCAGAACAAATCCTTTCTTGATCTAGCAAAGGCTTGCCCCGACACTCAAATGATACTCGACCACTTCGGCACGCCCCTGGGTGTTGGTCCCTACGCAAGCCAAAAGGAAGCAATCAAAAAGGAATGGAAGAAGGACATCGCAGCAATCGCAGCATGTGAAAATGTTGTCGCAAAAATTGGTGGCCTTGCTATGCCAGACAATGGCTTTGGTTGGGACAAGCAAGAGCAGCCACCTAGTTCCGACGAATTCGCAGAGGCTCAGCGAGAATACTATTTGCACACCATCGAATGCTTCGGCCCAGATCGTTGCATGTTCGAAAGTAATTTCCCCGTAGACAGGATGTCCCTGTCCTACCACGTTCTTTATAACGGACTGAAGAAAATCGTTAAGGATTTCACTGAAGCAGAAAAGGATGCGATGTTTTTTGGCACCGCGGCGCGGATTTATCGGCTTTCGGTGTAATGACCTGACATTCACCACGAATATCAACACAAGGAAAATTGTCAGGTCCGCGTTGTCTCTATCGGTTCCCAAAACCAACCATCGCCATGATGACCGGCCACGCTATCGCAGGCGGGTGCCTTCTCACCTGCGCGTGCGATGTACGTTATGCCGTAAAGAGTTCGACAAAAGAGGACTTCAACATGGCGATGAATGAGACTTTGATCAAGATGACCATTCCCGCCTGGGCCAATACTATCATCGAGAATGTGGTGCCTAAGCCCTATGCCGCCGCGATGTTGAGTCTGGAATTTAAGAGTTTTGATCAGGCTGAGAAACTTGGCATCATCAGCAAGCGCTTTGACGATGTCCCAGCTATGGTGGACGCGGCTCTTAAGAAGGCAGAGAGATTTCGCTGCAAATAAGCGCAATGTTCGAACGCTTTAATGGACCTTGAAGATCGGCAGGTCATCAAATTTATTCCCCATCAAGACCAGTAAACGACAAAATAAATCACATTGGTTCTGCCATCAACACACGTATAATAACCTTGTCTGCTAGCCACTTGTCCTGTTCGTGACCTTACCTTTTTTATCTTCTTCTTTGTCTTTAGGCATACTGCTGCTTGTCAGCGGGCTTGTGTCTGCAGATTCGGTTGATGAGTTGATGCAAGCGGGAAATCTGCTGCGCCTCAACGGTGACATGACTGCCGCAAACGAGGTCAAACAGAAAATTCGAGGGCTTGCTCCCGAAGCACCCCATAGCTATTCCTTCAGCCTCAATACCATCGTTACTGAGTTGTCCTGGGAGGAATCCCAAACCCGCTTTGATCAAGCGCTCGTGCGAGATGCAGAACATCTGATTCGACTGTGTACTGAGTCACCGGCAGCTATCAACAATTCAAACTACTACTGCGGACAAGCACACTTTACCCTCTCATACTTTAATGGCATTCGGGGTAACTACATCCGTGCAGGCCGGCATGGTACGACCGCAATCGATTATCTAGAGGCAGCCCTGGTAGAAGACCCTGATCTTATTCGAGCAAAAATGTACCTCGGCGTTGCCTATTATTATGCGGATCACTTACCGCCTTTTATAAAACTCTTCAGTAAATTTTTGTGGTTTATTCCGTCCGGCAGCTCAGACAAAAGTTTGCCTTATCTTCGCCAAGTCATGGACTCCGAAGATACTTTTAACGACGTCGCTCGATATATCTATGCAACGTTGCTCGTCAACGGCAAGCCCGAAGAAGTTGCCGATGCCCTGTCGGTATTAAATATTTTAATCAAACGTTATCCTAAGAATGCTCGATTCCAGCTCCGCTACGTTTCAGTTATCGTCGGCGATCAGCGATACGTCGAAACCCTCGAGCGAATCAGTACATACCTTGTATCGGAGCATGCCGCATCTCTGAGCAAGATAGATATCAATCTATTAAACATCTGGGCAGCTCGAGCACACCTTGGCTTGGGCCAAGTAGAGCGGGCCGTTGATTTGCAAAGAAAAATCCAGTTTGATCCGGTAAACACCACTGTACCAGCCTGGGGGCTGGCATGGTACGAGTTGACGAATGGACAACTCGCAGACGTCACTGGCAACCGTAAAAAGGCCATCGTTAGCTACCAAAAAATAGTCGCCCTCGATGAAAAAACCTTCGTCAATCCCACCATCGTGAGTCTTGCAATTGCTGCATTAACAATGCCATACAAGTTACCCGGTCGGAGCCCTACGCAGGAATAGGGCCTTTAACAATGACCCGGTGCATATGTCGCCGCTTGCCCTGGTAGTCGTTAAGAGCATTGTGAAACAACCGCCGATTATCCCATAGTGTCAAAGAGCCTTTACGCCATTTGAACCGAGTCACGTACTTTGCCTGAGTCAGGTGGTCTTTGAGAAAACGAAAAATTGACAGACTCTCTTCTCGGCTCCAACCTTTAATTCTGTGAGTATGAAACAAGCCGCAGTAAATACTCAGCTGGCCGGTTTCATCGTGAGTTCGGATTAGCGGGTGTTCAACTTCGCCTTCAGCAAAATCACCATTTGAGCCGCCATACCCACCCCCAAAATTCTTCTTAGCCTCTGCTGTGTTGTAGTCTCCGCCGCTGCCATGAACAAGTTTTGGCGAATATACCCCCGTCTGCGCCAATAAAAACTGCTTCAGCCCTTCACTCAAATCTTCAAACGCTGCCGTGGCATCGGCAAATTCGGTATCACCACCCTCCTCGGGTACATCTAATGCATAAAGCACCGTCGCCTTGGGTGGCTGGGCGAGATAGGAGGTGTCGGTATGCCAACCGCCGCCAAAATTTAGCTTCGCGTCGGGCTCTTTAATGATCGGTATCACATTGGGATGCCCCTCAACAGCCGACATAAAGGGATACACATCCAACTCGCCAAGGTGAGCCGCAAAGTTTGTCTGAGCAGAAGGTGAAAGGTGCTGGTCTCGAAAAAACAACACACCATGATCGAGCCATGCTCGGTGAATTTCATCAACGATAGATTTAGAGAGTGGCTGAGACAGATCGACACCGGAAATCTCGGCACCAATGGGTCCAATGCTGGTATCTAACTGGATTGTTTTGTAGCCCATGACTTTGCCTGACAGATATAGAATACTCAGACAAAAAACTACCACAGCACAGTAGTCGAGTCACAGTCTAAGGTTGAAAGAATGATTGAAAGGATGGTTGAGAAAACAGTCGTTGTCTTCGATGGGGACGATGCATCACCAGAAGTCATGATCCCCACGGTTAATCTGCTGCAACAACTTGGACTGCCGATTCATTTCGAGCGGCCCCTGCTTGGCACAGCCGCCCTAGAGGCAACAGGCGAGGCCTTTCCCGCCGCGACCCGGCAAGCGATCGATGCTGCGGACACAACTTTTTTCGGTTCAACCAGCGGTAACAGTACCGCTGCCCTATTCTATCTACGCTGGGGAAAACAAACCTTTGCCAACGTCCGCCCCAGCGAATGGCTACCGGGATATCAATCGCCTCTAAAAAACCCCGAGAATGTTAACTTTGTGATCGTTCGAGAAAACCTTGAAGATCTTTACCTAGGCCTTGAGGGAGACATTGAAGACATCGCGGGGCTCAACTTGTTTTCAAGCCATGCACGCCAATCCCTTACCGATCTCGGCCCGGGTAAGTATG
Organism: Candidatus Azotimanducaceae bacterium; assembly: GCA_047625245.1. Taxonomy (GTDB): domain Bacteria; phylum Pseudomonadota; class Gammaproteobacteria; order Pseudomonadales; family Azotimanducaceae; genus JAHRVQ01. The sequence goes on along the minus strand of JBLHQQ010000051.1, from coordinate 1,435 downwards.
CAATCAAAGCCATCACCGAGCGGGGAGCAGAACGAGTCATTCGTTTTGCTTTTGAACTCGCCCGCAAACGTAATCAGAAAAAACGTCTTGCGGTCAGCTGTAAGTACAACATGCTCAGCGTCGTCGACGGCTTGTTTCGAGACACTGCATTTCGATTGGCGCCCGAGTACCCTGACGTGGAATTGCAAACCTTTATCATCGACGATTTTCTTTGCCGTATGATCAGCCAACCTGAAGAGTTAGACGTGGTAGTGATGCCGAACCTATATGGCGATATTATGTCCGACGGTGCCGCCGGTATGATCGGCGGCCTCGGATTGGCCCCATCTGGTTGCTACGGAGACAACTATGCATACTTTGAGTCAGCCCATGGCACGGCTCCCGACATTGCCGGCCAACACGTCATCAACCCTACTGCGACACTCCTGTCGGCAGCGATGATGTTAGATTATTTATCCTTTGAAGGCGCTGCTACGTCAATTCGAGACGCGATTAGAGAAGTCTACAGTAAGGAACGTGCGCTGACACCGGATCAGGGGGGCACCAGCAAAACCTTTGAATTTTGTCAGGCAGTGCAGGAGGCAATGGCAACGTGATAAACCCCAAAGACTAAGATTGAAGTCAATTTTCTTTAACGTTCTATTACAATGCTGACATCACCAGAGTGTTTAAGCACTGGATCGGCGCAGAAGAACTGGAATCGTTTTTTATTCAGCGCTGCGTTTTTACCAACAGCCTAGGTGAAGCTAGAGACAACCATGAGTCTCTCCAGATTGACGATAGCTATCAATGGCAGTTCCGCCAGGACTTCACCCTGGAGGGCAAAATCAACGCTTTCGAAGACAAGAAACGACTGTCTTTTTCATTCGGAGAAATTCAGGTGGATATATTTTCTCGAGTGCTCGAGAACCAAACGGAAGTTCAGTTGGTTCAGTCCGCAATACCAGACACGGACGAAGGCCGGCTACTCGGCCATCTGAACTGTCGATCCTGCTGGACCACGGCAACGATCTCTGAGACGAGAACTCCGAACTGGTCTCGTCAATGGAAGTCGGCTTTATACCCATAACCCTTCGTCGCTAGCATCTAAACTGGGGCTAAACGCTTTAATTTTGGATCGCGGGCTTCGGGTAATGCTTGATACAGCTCAGCTTTTAATGCCTCCCGCTTCTGCCGATAACCCGCATCATCCCAAAGATTAACGCGCTGGCCCGGGTCATTGTTCATATCGTACAACTCCCCCTCAGTACCTTGGTACATAAAACTCGGTTCATACACGGTGCAGAGCCAGCCTTCATCGTGGTAAATACTCTTGATATGCATATCAGTATGGCCGTGTTCAGAATCCCATTCGGTCAGCATGATTTCTCGGCTCTGTTCTTCAGCGACTGCATCGCTTGTCGGCAACACCTTTCCCTCGCAGTAATCGGGCTCG
>JBLHQQ010000050.1:0-11102 GCA_047625245.1 Candidatus Azotimanducaceae bacterium | reverse complement strand
TAGTCGGCCTTTGCACCCACCTGGGTTGTTCGCCGAAGCCGAGACCCGTAGTCGAACCCACTGACTTCGACCCCGATTGGCAAGGTGGCTTTTATTGTCCCTGCCACGGTTCAAAATTTGATATGGCTGGCCGCGTTTATTCCGGTGTGCCAGCTCCGACTAACTTAGAAGTACCTCCCTATCGATACGAGTCTGAATCGGTGATTGTAATTGGTGAAGATGAGGGGACCGCATAGATGGCGAAGCTGGAACAGTCTTTGAAAGAAATGATGGCCTGGGTAGACGCCCGTTTACCTGTTACCGAAACTTATGAAAAGCATCTGTCGAAGTACTGGGCACCTAAGAACTTTAATGTTTGGTACATCTTTGGTGTGCTGGCTACGGTGGTATTGATCAATCAGTTACTGACCGGAATTTGGCTGACCATGAGCTATGTGCCCTCCGGCGATGGCGCATTTGCCTCGGTTGAGTACATCATGCGAGACGTCGAGTATGGCTGGATGCTGCGCTATATGCATTCCACTGGTGCGTCTGCATTTTTCGTAGTGGTTTATCTACATATGTTTCGGGGTTTGATGTATGGCTCCTATCAAAAGCCTCGCGAACTTATTTGGGTGCTAGGTATGCTGATCTACCTTGCTCTAATGGCAGAAGGCTTTTTTGGTTATTTGCTTCCATGGGGCAACATGTCCTATTGGGGCGCCCAGGTGATTGTTTCTCTGGCTGGCGCTGTTCCGGTGGTCGGCGACGATCTGATGACATGGGTTCGTGGTGACTTTAATATGTCGGGCATCACGTTAAATCGCTTCTTTGCTCTGCACGTGGTCCTGGTGCCCCTTGCGCTGATAGTGCTGGTGTTCTTGCATATTCTTGCGCTTCACGAAGTGGGTTCAAACAACCCTGATGGTATCGACATCAAGAAACATGTTGATGATATGGGTAAGCCTCTGGATGGCATTCAGTTTCACCCGTACTACACAATTGGCCACGACCTTCCTGCCATTGTGTTATTCCTGTTCATTTTCTGTGTGGTCATGTTCTTCTATCCAGAAGGCGGTGGATACTTTATCGAGCATGCAAACTATGAACCGGCAGACCCTCTAAAAACTCCGGAGCTTATCGCACCGGTTTGGTACTACACGCCCTATTATTCAATGCTGCGTGCGGCGACCTTCCCGCTATTTGGTATGACAGCTAAATTCTGGGGGCTGGTTGTGATGGCAGGCGCTATTGCGATCCTGTTCGTGGTTCCCTGGCTCGATCGTTCTCCGGTTCGCTCTATGCGCTTCAAAGGGCTACCCAGCAAGATATTTTTGGGCTTATTTGTAATTTCTTTCCTCATTCTTGGTTATCTCGGAACAGTGCACCCTACAGCAGGCAGAACAGTGGTTGCGCAGATTTGTACGGCAATCTACTTCGCCTACTTTCTCTTGATGCCCTGGTACACGGCTGTCGAAAAAACTAAGCCAGTGCCAGAGAGGGTGTCGCTATGAAGCAGCTATTGCTCACCACCTTGCTGATGATCTTGCCTTTGGCCGGATTTGCGTCAAGTGCTGGCTATCCACTGGATCACATTGAGCCAGATTTAGGCGACAAAGCTTCTCTTCAAAGAGGACTGCAAACCTATATGAATTACTGCATGGGTTGTCACTCGCTTCAATACCAACGGTATAAGCGAACAGCAGAAGACCTCAATATTCCTGAAGATCTTATGCTCGAGCATATTGTTTTTGATCCTGAAGGTCAGATTGGTGATTTGATGAAAAACACCATGCAGATTGACCACGCCAAAGCATTCTTCGGCGCGGCCCCTCCAGATTTGACATTGCATAGTAATCTGAAAGGTGGGCCTGATTGGATCTACACGTATCTACGAACATTTTACCTCGATGACTCCAGGCCTCTAGGCGTAAATAATCTTGTCTTTGAGAATGTTGGTATGCCGCACGTATTGGCTGGGTTACAAGGTACTCAAGTTCGCCCTGAGTGTATGCAGTTGCCCCAGAAAGCAAGCAATGGTGGTGTGATGAGGGATGCACTGACAGACGAAGCCATTACAACTGAAATGTGTGGCCATGAGATTGAAGAGGCAGGCCACTATCCACTTCAACTGGTTGAAGGTTCCGGCTCTTTGAGTCCAGAAGCCTATGACCAGTTGATTTACGACCTCGCCAACTTTATGTACTACGTTGCCGAACCGGCTCGAATCGATAGGACCCGAATTGGTGTTTATGTACTTCTGTTCTTGGCCTTCTTCTATGTATTTGCATGGTTGCTTGGTCGTGAATATCATAAGGAATTCCACAAGACTTGAGCCACCCGGTTTAATCCGAATGGCTCTGGTTCCCGATAATAAGCTCTAATTTAACTTTTGAGAGGTGCCTGATGGGGGTAGTTGCAAAACACTCATCGATGACGTTTTATTCGAACGGCGACGACCACTATTCCCAGAGAGTTCGTCTGGTATTAGCGGAGAAAGGCGTTGCGGTGGAGATTATGGACATCGATCCAAAAAATCTCCCAGAAGACCTGGTGGATCTGAACCCCTACAATACGTTGCCCACTTTGGTGGATCGTGAATTGGTGTTGTATGAATCCCAGGTCATTATGGAGTATCTGGATGAGCGATTTCCGCATCCACCACTGCTACCAGTTTACCCGGTTGCCCGGGCGCAAAGTCGATTGTATATCTATCGAATTCAGCGCGATTGGTGTGGTCAGGTGGACACGATCATCGCTGGTAGATCCAAAGAAACCGTGATTGATAAGGCTCGTAAAGAATTGCGTGAGAGTTTGATCTCTATAGCGCCAATTTTTGCCGAGAAGCTTCACTTCATGAACGATGAATTCACTTTGGTGGATTGTGTTGTCGCGCCGATATTATGGCGCCTGCCACAATTGGGTATTGAACTACCACCCAAGCACGGTAAGCCGATTCTCGATTATATGGACCGTATGTTCGATCGTGATGCGTTTCAGGCGAGCCTGTCTGAAGCCGAATTGGATATGCGCGACTAAGAACCCCTGCGGTACAGATAACATGGCGATGACTTCCTCGGTCCCGTATCTACTCAGAGCGATTAATGAGTGGATACTGGACAACAATCTGACTCCTTATCTGATTGTCGACGCGGCCGTCAAAGAAACTTCAGTGCCGTTAGAGTTTGTTAAAGATGGTCAAATCGTCTTGAACATAAGTCCCACCGCTGTCCGTGATCTTGTGATTGGTGATGAATATGTCGCCTTCAGCGGCCGATTTGGTGGCATGCCCCACGAAATTTTCGCGCCTATTGATGCGGTGATGGGGATTGTCTCTAAAGAAAATGGTGAGGGTATGTGGTTCCCGCGGGAAGAAACAGACCCTGAACCGCCCCCCAAGCTAGTAAAGAAACAGAAAGGTCCTCCTGCTCTGAAGGTTATTAAATAAGAGCTAAGTAGGAGCCAATTAGCAACTAGACAAGCTAATTGATGTACTCAAAAACTTTCACGATCTTCTGCACTCCAAAGACTTCTCGCGCTTTAGCGACGGCAGCGTCAGCCTCGTCTCGAGTCAGCAAACCCATCAGGTAGACCACACCATTCTCGGTCACAACCTTAGTTCTGCCACCTTGTGTATTGCTGTCGGCAATGAGCGCCGTTTTCACCTTGGTCGATAGGTAGGAGTCATTCATACGTGCAGGAATGGAAGTTGGGCCGGCGATCTCCAGTTCATTGTGTATCAAGCGGACGTGACGAAGACCTTCAAGGGCTTTTTCAGCTTCTTGCTTTACATCTTCAGACGGAACCTGGCCGGTTAATAACACAACGCCACTAAATGAAGTCACATCAATATGCGCTTTGCTGAGCTGTTCGCTTGCATTCTTGATATTGGATTTAGCTCTCGAATTGATCATCATGTCGTCCAGAGACGTTCCGATCGTGCGTTTGCCGTAGTCGTTCGACAATGGACCAGCAGTTGAACAGCCGTTAAGTACGCAGGTGATAATCAAGAGCGAGATAATTCGCGTTAGATAAAACGACATGGTCACGTTAGCGCTCCATAAATTCAGTTAAGGGAATCAAGAGTAAAGGCGTTCTTGATCCAATCAATTTTATTGTCCATAGAAATGACATCAAATCTACAGTCTAGGTTCCCTGGGATTGGGTGTCGGGTCAGAAATAACTCTGCAGTACGTATCAGCTTACGTATTTTTGGTCTGGTGACAGAGTCGGCGCCGCTGCCATGATGTGGGTTATTGCGTAACCTCACTTCAACAAATACGAGGGCGTTATTGTCCAACATAATCAGGTCGATCTCACCCATCTTGCAGGAAAAGTTTCTTTCGATGCATTGTAGACCCTGACTTTCGAGATATTCAAGAGCCGCTTGTTCTGCGGCATTGCCGAGTCGTTGGGTTTTCACTGGGTACCAACGACCTGTGGGTTTGTCACTACAGCGCCGTCGGAAAATTGAGCCCAGAGTAAGCGTCTGGTGAGTATGTTCTGCGGATTGAGTCTCAATACTCCTGTCGAACCAAAGATTTTTTCATCAGGAAGCTGTTTCATTTGCTCGAGTCGAGGGTATAAACGAAATGCATCTACGCCGAGGGCGTAGAATGCTGCAAGACTTGTTCTGGCTCCGGGCCAGAGTGTCTGCAACTGTTGTTGCAAGGGGGTGGCAACGTTGAGTTTCCAGGGAATGTCGCAAAAACGGATACCATTTAAGTCGATAGATTCGATTCGAGACTCACTGTATTCGTACACATGAGACGTTGAATAAACTGGAATATCCTCAGCATAGTAGAACGCCAAAGCAGGGTTAATACCACGTGCTTGTGTTTGGTTACCAAGTAGAAAAACAAAGTCGATGTCCTGTCGTCGCCGGGGTGTGAATTCAAAGCTTTCGCCGATGATTCTTCGTAAGTTACTTGCACGGTTCTCGCTAGCATCCACATCAAGTAATGATTTAATGATGGTCGAGTAGTCTTTCTGATCGGCGTAGACAGAACTGTTGGTGATATTTCCACCCTGTGAGAGCCAACGGTTTTGAAACGCCGTGACATTTCTTTCTCCCCAGTCACTATCGGGATAAATAATTAACGCGTTTCGTTTACCTTCTCGAAAAACCTGGTCGGCGACCTGCACCATTTCGTCTTCAGGAGCTAATGCGAACTGGTAAAGGTTGGGATTGCTGCTGCCGTCGAGGGTCCTGTTTAGCGCCAAGATTGGTATAGGGAGTGCTGGGTTGTTGGCGAGGCGAGTCACCTTTTGCCGATCTAATGGGCCGATCCCTAGCTCAGCTCCCGCTGAAATCGCCTCGATCAGAAGCGATTCGATAGCGCCGTTGCTGGTATCGTAAATTCTAATGTCGATTTCACGTCCTAAATGGTAGCGCGAGGCGATGATGGCATCTCGAATCGCACGGCCAAACGGTGCGAGATCTCCATGTAGTGGCAGAAACAGGGCGAGCGCCTTTGGTTGATTCTCTACGATGGCAGATAACATGCTGAGTTTTGCTGGAAGCCTGCTCGCAGCTGGATGGCTGGACCACACTAGTCGCCACTGACCTAATGCTTCGAGCTGACGCATGGGTCTACTCTGGTACTGCTTGGTCATGGCAGCGAGGGATAACCATCCTCTTAGGTCTGATGTGATCGCCTTTTGCGCCTGTTGGTTTAAGCTACTTTCTGGCATTTCTAACAGGGCTGCGAAAATCGCTTGCTGATTTTCAGCCTGAGTTTCGCCATCGAGTAGGGAGTCAAAGAAAATCCGTTCTCGTGCACTTGCAAGATAACTACGACCGATGAAATACGCTTCTGCCTTCAATCTGCCTAGCGCGATTTGTTCGGATTGAACGAGGGGTCGACTGGTCACCGCTGGATTGCGCAGCCAACGCAAAGCAGTCGGACCATCTTCAAGTGCAATAGCGAGCCTTGCCTGTAGCAGGGCATGTAGGTGTTCGAAATTTGCAGTGCCTGGCAGGCGAGTGCTAGTAAGTATCCGGCTGGTTTGTTCGAAGTTGTTGTTTTCGAGTGCCAACTCTGTTGCCCTTAGGCGTAATTGATTAGCGCGAGTTGGGTCTGCCAGTTCAGCCGCTGCGATAAGTTCGAGAATAGAATTCTGATTCTGACCAGGCGCCGCCGACGGCATTGCAGCCGGTGTTGAGCGGGTGGGCGTCGTTTCGCAGGCGGCAAGTATAAGTAGTAATGATGAAAGGAGCAGGAGTCGCAACATGGCTCTGCGTTGGTACCTCAATTAGGTTTACAATTCGAACCGCATCCTATCGTAAATTAAAAATGCTCGCTGTAAGTAATTGCCACCAATTAACCCCAGAAGGCCGAGGCTTGTGAAGCTTTACATTGTTGCAACTCCCATAGGTAACCTGGAAGACTTTACATTCCGGGCAATCTCGACCCTTAAGAGCGTTGATCTAATTGCCGCCGAGGATACCCGTCATAGTCGGACTTTGATGCAGCACTATGGCATCGAGACCCCGCTCGTGGCTTATCACGATCACAACGAAACCGAGGCGAGTGAGGGTTTAGTTGCCCAAATGCAGCAAGGAACGAGTATCGCACTGATCTCTGACGCAGGGACGCCTTTGATCTCTGATCCGGGTTATCGGCTGGTGAAGTTAGCGCGCAGGGTTGGAATTGAAGTTGTGACCATCCCTGGTCCGAGTGCTGTTACCGCTGCCTTATCAATATCGGGCCTACCAACAGACCGTTTTCTGTTCGTCGGTTTTCTACCGAGTAAACAACAAGCCAGACAGAAAACGCTGAAAGCGCTGAGCAAGGAAGCTGCAACGCTGGTGTGCTATGAATCCAGACATCGGATTCAGGATTCCCTGAGGGATATGGCCTTAGTGCTTGGCCCTGGCCGGCAAGCGACAGTCGCCCGTGAGTTAACTAAACGTTTTGAGCAAAGCCGACAAGGGACCCTCGGTGAACTGTGTGAAGCTGTTGATAACAATGAGATTGTCGCGAAAGGAGAGTTTGTGGTCGTGATCGAGGGTAGTCCGGCGGAGACACCGATTTATGATCACGTGGCGTTGATGCAGGCCCTGCTTGTCGAACTACCGCCTCGAAAGGCAGCGGGCATCGTCAGCCAAGTAACCGGTGAATCCCGCAAGACGCTTTATGATATTGCAGTAATCCTAAAAAGTGGTTGAGCGAACAGTTACATAGCGATACTCTAGCAGTGAGCTAACTAGGCAATCGCTGCGAGTGTTTGGCAGAGGAAAGTCCGGGCTCCATAGGGCAAGGTGCCAGGTAACACCTGGGGGGCGTGAGCCCACGGAAAGTGCAGCAGAAAATAGACCGCCCGTTCTTCATTTAATTGAGGAGCAGGTAAGGGTGAAATGGTGCGGTAAGAGCGCACCGCGCAGTCGGTAACGAGTGTGGCAGTGTAAACCCCACCTGGAGCAAGACCGAATAGGAATCCACTGGCGCTGCCCGCGCAAGGATTCGGGTAGGTCGCATGAGGTTCATGGCGACATGGATCCCAGATGAATGATTGTCCACGACAGAACCCGGCTTATCGGTTAGCTCAACCTATTTTAATGATCTAAAAATCCTTCGTTACTATCACAAAAGATTCTAAGCGAAACCAAAGTTAAAGTAATACTTTAACTTTGTTCTGTATCGCTATGTATTCCTTCCTAAACTAGATTCTGCCGTAAGTGGAATTAAGAACATTCTCTAAGTCATTGTGTTTTAAAGACAAATCCCCGAATCCCGCTGCTTGACAAGGCAGTCCGTCATTCTTATCGTGCACTGTGTGGGAAAGTGGTTAATTGTGTTGTTTTGTGGGTTTTAGATGCCTTTACGATTCAACCAACAACAATAAGAGCAAATTTGTCATGTTCAGGGGTGCAAACAATATCAATCTCGATGCGAAGGGTCGCCTGGCGATCCCGACTCGCTATCGAGAGTTGTTAATGCAGCATTGTAACGGCGATATGGTTGCAACCATAGACACAGAAGAGCGATGCCTCCTTATTTATCCCCAGCCCGAGTGGGAAGACCTGCAACGTAAGGTGGAAGCGCTGCCCAGCTTTAATGCGGCAGCGAGAAGGGTCCAGCGGCTTTTGATCGGTCATGCGACCGATATTCAGTTAGATGCTAGTGGGCGCTTACAACTTTCTCCTCCACTACGGGAATATGCAGAACTCGATAAACGCACGGTAATGCTGGGTCAGGGTAATAAGTTGGAGCTCTGGTCGGAACCCGAATGGATCAGTCGCAGAGACAGTTGGCTCGATGAGAATCGAAGCGAAGATTTACCCGATCAGTTAACCAGTCTTTCGCTGTAATGGCTGGCCATCTAACAGTTCTAAAACAAGAGGCGGTCGACGCCCTTGTCACCAACCCCGATGGGGTATTTGTCGACTGCACTTACGGTCGAGGCGGCCACACGCAAATGATACTCGAGCGAATATCAGCAAAAGGCAAGGTGCTGGCGATTGATAAAGATCTCGCTGCCATCGATGACGCTGCTCGGCGCTTTAAAGGTGAGGCAAGGCTAGAAGTTGTTCATGGTTCCTTTCGTCATTTGGCCGACATGATCGCGAAACGTGGCCTCGGACCCGTGGATGGCGTGCTTATTGATTTGGGTGTTTCCTCACCCCAGTTAGATGAAGCCGATCGAGGCTTTAGTTTCATGCAGGATGGCCCTCTGGACATGAGAATGGACCAAAGTCAGGGTCAAACTGCAGCGGAGTGGCTCAACGGAGCGAAGGCCTCAGATATTGCATATGTCATCCGGCGGTTCGGCGAAGAGAAATTTGCCAGACGCATCGCCATGCGTATTGTTGACGCAAGAGAGGAGTCGCCGCTCCAAACAACCGGCGACCTGGTCAAGATAGTTGAGGCGGCGGTACCAACCAGGGAGCATAAGAAACATCCTGCGACCAGAACTTTTCAGGCAATCCGAATATTCATTAACGATGAGCTTCAAGATCTAGAAGACTGCCTCGATGAGATTCTGCCCACATTGTCGACCGGTGGTCGGCTAGTGGTGATTAGTTTCCACTCCCTGGAAGATCGAATTGTAAAACGATTTATGCGTAATCAAGCCAGAGGGGAGCAGTTGCCCTCGCGATTGCCCATTCGTGATGCTGAAATCGTGCGTCACTTAAAAATCATCGGCAAACCGGTTAAACCCGGAGATGCTGAAGTCAGTGCTAATCGTCGCTCCAGAAGCTCAATCATGCGTATTGGGGAGAAGCTCACATGATACGCGAAAACCCTTTTATGCGAGTGGTTCTCTGGATTCTCAACTGGCCGCAACTACTCCAGGGAGCGTTGTTGGTCGCTGTCGTGGTTTCTTGTTTTGGTGTTTCGCTTGCAGCTTTTGAAACACGGCAAAAATACTCACGTCTGCAGGCTCTGGTGAGCGAAGCCGACAACCTCGATAGTGAGTATGAAAAACTACTGTTGGAACAAAGTGCCTGGGCTGGTTACGCGCGAATAGATGAAATATCTCGCGGAGATCTAGGTATGCAGATTCCGGAAGGTGAGCATGTTGTGGTGATTTCACAATGATTGCGCTCAACGTTCGAGTGGCCATCGTTATAGCGGGCTTTGTCTTGCTGGCACTTACTATGGGTGCACGGCTTGTGTTTTTGCAGGTTGTGGATCAAGAATTTTTGCAAGATCAAGGTGATGCTCGAAGTATTCGCGCTCAGAGGATTAGCGCCCATCGGGGTATGATTCGTGATTGTAGCGGTAAGCCCCTGGCGATCAGTACGCCGGTCGTGTCCTTATGGGCGAACCCAGTCGAGTTGCTCAAAGACCCGGATAACCTGCCTTATATCGCAGCAATTTTTGATGTGCCTACCCAGAAGTTCGAGAAAAGGATTCAAGAAAACGCTCATCGCACCTTTGTCTATCTGCGCAGGAAAATGCCGCCAGCTCAGGCAGAAAAAATTCTCGATAAGAAAATAAATGGTATCTACTCACAGAAGGAATACCAACGATATTACCCTGCCGGAGAAATTGCCGCCCACGTTGTTGGCTTTACCAATATTAATGACGAGGGTCAGGAAGGTATTGAACTGGCTTTTAATGACTGGCTAAGAGGTACGCCTGGCAAGAAGAAAGTACTCAAGAACCTTTACGGCGATGTGGTCCGGGACATTCGTCCAATGGTTGATGTGGTGGCTGGCAAAAATTTAGATATCAGCATCGATCTTAGAATTCAGTATTTGGCGCACCGAGAACTAAAAAGTGCTATCCAACACTATGGTGCAGCATCCGGATCAATTGTCATTTTAGATGCTAGTACGGGTCAGATCTTATCCCTCGTTAATCAGCCTTCTTACAACCCCAACAACCGCGTTGGGTTGGAGCTTGGTAGCGTGAGAAATCGTGCCGTCACAGATGTTTTTGAACCAGGCTCAACGGTTAAGCCGTTTACTGTTGCTGTGGCCTTGGAGTCAGGCTTGTATCAACCTGATTCGATCATTGACACCAGTCCTGGCTTTGTTCAAGTCGGCAATAAGACGATCCCCGACCCTCGGAACCTCGGTGAGCTTGATCTGGGCGGCATCATTGCGCACTCCAGTCAGGTCGGCATCACCAAACTAGCGTTGACGCTTGATGAGTACGACGTTTGGACCATGTTCTCGGAACTAGGTTTTGGGCAGCCGGTCGGTATCGGTTTTCCTGGCGAGAGTGGAGGTTATTTACCGAATCGCCGTCGTTGGAAGGATATCGAGCGGGCGACTTTTGCCTATGGTTACGGATTTCAAGTGACTCCACTTCAATTAGCAGCCGCTTATCAGGTGATAGCGTCTGGCGGTATTAAGAGAGAGTTGAGTCTTGTTAAAGGAGAGGCTGGCGAGGCGCGCCGAATCATGTCGGTTGAATCGGCCGAAGCAATAAAGGTGATGCTGGCCAGAGTTGTGAATGAGGGTACAGGCAGTCGAGCGTCGATCGCGGACTATGAGGTTGCAGGTAAGACTGGCACGGTTCGCAAGGTCGGTGAGAACGGCTACGAAGATACTCGGCATATGGCATTCTTTGCGGGTATGACTCCGGTAGATCAACCCAGGCTGGTTGGTGTGGTTGTCATCAACGAACCGACGGGAAAAGAATACGGCGGAGGTGTAATCGCGGCGC
>JBLHQQ010000049.1:0-11128 GCA_047625245.1 Candidatus Azotimanducaceae bacterium | reverse complement strand
CAAGGCTTAGCCGCTGATCACGACTTTCAGCGCTTCGAAGTTTAATCATATTGTTGCCCGAGCGAGCTACAAACGGCGGCGCTTAATGTGCGCTCAAACGGCGACGAAGCCTATCGAGCACCCCAAACCTATGTGCTCCGAATCGCACGCTTAGCGACAGGTACTAGCTGGGCAGCCACGAGCTAACTAGCTGGACAGCCGAGCTAACTAGCTGGACAGCCACCCTAAGCAGTTATTGCTGTGTTATTTGTTCTTATGTTTCATCTTCTTCTAGCCGAAGCAGCATTTCGCTTCTCCAGACTCTGACTACTTGGATAGATACCTTCCCTCTCAGATACACCACCCAGAAAGGTGAATGAATAAGCTCACGAATGTGGTTTTCGTCAAACTCAGGTACGACTCTACCTATCTCGGGATGGGCAGTCAGCGCTCCCAGATGTTCAAAAATTGCATCGGTGAAATCTTCTCCGACCTTGGGGACACCTAAATCAAGATAGTATTGCTTTATATTCTGGAGGTCTTTTTAGGGCGGAATCAGAAAGCGAGACCTTCACTTATTTCAAGCCAAGCGGCTTCTTGGCATCTTTCAAACTTATTATTTTACCTTCTTCGATATCCATTAAGCCCTGCGCTATAGCTTTTACAAAGGCAAGTTCTTCACCGTTTCTCTCGAACTCCTCTAAACCTTGTACTACGGCTACCCCGCGTCCCCGAATGGTTAAGAGTACGGGGCGATGAGAATTACAAGCATGACTTACTACTTTGCCAGGATTTACTTTAAGGTCTGAGAGGGATACTACATCTTCAGAAAATTTTGTTTGCATGGTATAGGCCTGTGAGATTATTAGGTCTTTTTATATTACCTGTTAAGAGGTCTAGTCAATGCTCGAAATGAAAACCAACGCCACAATCAGCGGCAAAATAAAAGTCATAGAAAGGTTTGCAGGCCTGAGCTGACGTTAGCCCTCTTTACACTTACTGGAAGCAAGTCGTTTTTCTGGCCAGTTGTTATTATCGCTACATGGCCCTACCTTCTTTATCAAGAAAGATAAGCTGCCACACACTACTTGAAAAGTCCCAAGATGGGACTATAGTAACGCATGAGAATAATTGCGTTATCGACACTGAAATCATTTTGGGTAGAAAACTCTGGATACACCGACGCTATAGACCCAATCTTAGCTTGGTATCAATTGGCATTAAAAGCCGATTGGTCTACTCCATCACAAGTTAAACAAGACTTCGGCAATGCAAGTCTTCTCAAAGACGGCCGCGTGGTATTTAATATCGCTGGCAACAAGTATCGATTGGTTGTTTGGATTAATCACGCTTACCGAGTTATCTATATTCGCTTTATAGGCACACACTCTGAGTACGACAAAATTGATGTGCAAACAATCTAAGCTAGATAGGAGAACAAATGAACATCAAGCCCATTAAGACTGAAGCAGATTATCTCGCCGCACTGCAAACTATTGAATCGCTGATGATGTCTAAACCTGAGTCACCTGAAGGCGAGAAGCTAGATATATTGGTTACGCTTATCGAGGCCTATGAAGCCAAGCTCTTCCCGCTCGATTTGCCCGACCCAATTGCGGCCATAAAATTTGAGATGGATCGCAAAGGCCTATCAGTTAAAGACCTTGAACCGATGATCGGCAAAAGCAATCGTGTTTATGAAATTCTAAACGGCAAACGATCACTCACTCTCAAAATGATCCAGCGACTGCATGGTGAACTCGGGATACCGGCTGAATCGCTAATAAAACAGTCATCCCCTCACGTTTAAAGCCAAGGCCGAGTGGCTCAGGATTTAGACCCAGCACCATCTCGGTTGCCTATACCTTGCTTAGTCCGAAACCAGAATAGATTAAATGGTGGTCTGTCCCCACTAAATGCCGAGGTCAGCGCTAAAATGCTGGTCTAGGCCAAACTCGGCTTGCTATTCGAGAGGTATCCATATATGTCCAGCTTTTACTATGCTAAACCTGCTTAACTTAGTGCCGTTCTGGTCTGTCCCCTCGGCTTTGGATTTAACGAGTCGATAATACCCAATCCAAAGTGTCTCTATTCTAAGAACAGTCCAATATACCCAGTTGTTTTTGAACGTCTGCTCTAAGAGTCACAATGATACTTTTGAACCGCGCACTGTAACTGGCGGGAAACACATCATTGTGAGCCATATTGTTAATCAGGTCTCTGGTTAGCGGGGTCATTTCACCCAAATTCAAGTTAGTGGCAGTCCTAATATTCCCGCTTTTATTGTTGTACGAAGACAACATCACCATCGCTCTGTCGACCTCTTTCTGTGCCTCTTCAATACTAGCTTGACTAAATTGGGAATCAGCGATCCTATCCATATAGTTAACGTTCGTATTGTTTTCATCTAAGAGATGATTATTGTTGATAATAAAGTCTGCGGTCTCTCTAGCAGCTCTTTTTGCGTCAACCACGTTTATAGCCGCTCGGTACGCACTTCTTATTTGTTTTTCTTCGGCCGCTGTCAATTGATTTGTTGGATTATTGGCGTTAATGACATTGATCGCATCGTCGAGATAGTTACTCCCCGTCACCAGCTTTTTCTTCGTCCCATTGGAGGTTATTGCAAGCTTGGTTTCATCACCATCCATCCTGGACCCAATTATCGCCTGGTTGGTAGTTTTATTGCTCGTATGGATATAATAGTCATTACGATCCGTCGGTACCGTTACTCCTTGTCCAAATTGATCCGGTTCAAACCCCCTGTGTGTCTCCGTCAATGTCGGGGCTACCATCATATAAGCAGCGTTATTTTGCGCCTTCGGTGACCCCGAGTACTCTTGCGACGGAATGTGGTCCATCTCTACGTCAAGCGCTGAATTTTTGTAGGTTGCGTCCGCTTCTTTCGGTCCAAACATGAGTGAGAACAGGGCCTTGACGTGTGTTTTATTATCGTTCTGAGCAGCCGTAGGCACGTTATGAGACGCCACCGTTCCGTACTCGTCCAAGGTTTGATCTAGAAAATTCGGCCAATCATGCAGAGCATCTATAAGATCGTCGATAGTTGCAAAAGATTTGACTCCGTTTGCATCGGTATTTACTTTTGCCAATGCCGATAGATACGCCGCCCGACTAATGATAACCTGGGTCGAACTATAACTGGCCAAGCGTTCGTAAGTCGTTCCGCCGAGCTTCGGTGCCTTTTTCGTAGTGGACAGCGTTAGACTCGTATCGTTAATTGACTGTTTATCCAACCAACCTGCGGTGTATTGAGTTGTTCCAGTACTACTGCTAGTTATTTCACGGCCGACCGCGTCTGCCCATAAATCGGCAGAGGACACAGAGTGGGCAAATAATAAGCAACTTAAAACAAATTGAATTTTAAATAATGATCGAATGATTTTGTTTTTCATGACTTTACCTATCTATATTGGGCAAACGCTAGGGTTATCGTTTTCTATACGACTTCTGATCTCTTCCTGGCTCGCAGGTTCCCAGCTATAGTTCTCTTTGTATTGATCTATCCATTGTGTTTCATTGGTATCATCGAAGTTGTTGGCGCGATACTCCAAATGTTCAATGACATCGCTATCCCAAAAAACATCCGCCGGATCAAGTGGGTTCGGCTCCCCAATGAGAGCTGTTGTGTAGCTGTCCCAATTTTTGATGTATCGGGTTAAGCCCTCAGGATCGAATACTCCATCTCGTGTACTATGGGTCCTTGCTCTTACACCATCTATGTAAACCTGTATTTGATTCAAATTAGTATTACTAGAGGCATCAATAAGTGCTTGATTTAAGTTATTAGCCACTTCATCTAACCCCTGATCATTAAGTGACCGTAAAGCACTATCTAGGTCCACGTTGTTATCTTTCCAAAACTCAAGATGAGGATCAATGCTCGTTATCTGAATCAAAAACAAATCAAGTTGTTCCCTTTTTGTTTGCTCCGTCCAAGAAGCAACATCTGCATTTCTTAAAAGGTCAGAAAATAACAAAAACTCGCCTTGCGTCATACTGTCTATAATTCTGAGGTCAATATCACCTATCACGCTGGACATTTCTGAAAAGCTATTTACCAGATTTAGAAGATTTTCACTCTTTTCTACTGCACCTAAACCTTGAGCATCATTAAAAATTTCAGCAGCTCTTTGCCTAAAATTCCCAATCTCTCTTATTTTCGGTGGCAAATCATGAAATGCCGAATTGAGATTTTCAGCCAAACTACTCTCGCCCGCGTCGATCAAATCTTTAGACAGCCCAGGCAAATCGACTCCAGCATCGATCCAAAACTGATGATGCGAGCTCGGTTGCCCTAAATTGGTTTGAATCAGCTGTCGAGTAGCCTCAATTTGAACAGTAAAATCATTCTCAGTATAGATTTGGTCTGCCACTGTGTCGCCAGAAAGGTCTTCATCGTCATTAGGCACTTTTCGGCTGACGTCTTCTAAAAATTTAGCCCTTCTCTTGTCAAACTGATCTTCAGCGGCAATAGACACGACATTCATCAACGTGCTACCAAGCGTTGTCGCAAAGCAGGCTTCTTTCTCAACGCCTTTCAACGCTCTACATCTTGGTATGTCCTCATAAGCCAACACGTATACTTGAGCCGCAATGCTGCTAACCTCCATTGTCATTTCGGCAGCTTCCCAGGCAGTGGTTGCAAACCTGACGGCTTTTGCAAGCTTGCCAGCTTTCGTGGCGTATTGTGCACCAGCAAAACCTGACGCGTTAGACACAGCCATTAATGCTAATTCAGCCATAGCCTGAAACATTTCCAGCCTTTCGACGTCATCCGCATTTAACTGCGTTGTAATGAGTTCTTCCAACCGTTTGCCATCAATACTACAATCGTATTCATAACTGTAGCTACTAAGATCGGCAGGGGGTTGGTTGGTTTCGCCAGATAGGTATTTGAGCCAATGATCGTACTCAGCTTTGACTCGGCACCGGTTAAGCATAAACCCACCATCCGAAAAACCTACAGGCTGTGAATAAAACTCAGACTTTAATTGAACCTTGTTATCCACATACCAATCATCACCACCTGGTTTGTGATCAGTCACTTTAAATTCATACAAATCACAAGTGCCTGGGTTTTTTGATTTATACCCAAGTATTGTTTTATTTTCACGCCAACATGACTGTGTTCTCATATCAACGGCATCGTCAACAGGGTTTTCAAAATCAAAGTCATGACTGATTAGAATGGGTAATATACCGGGCTCTAAATCACTGTTGTTGTGCCCGGGGCACCAAAAATCCTGAGGGTTTTCGGAGCATTCATACTCTTTTCGGTTAAAACTCCAGTTAGCGTAAGAGAATTCATGATTGCCTAGAATATGCTCGATTAGTGGAGTCCCTCCTTGCCCCATACTGTACAGAGGCACATGGGCAGGGAAATAAGTCTCATGAACTGGCTGATCTTCACTCGTGAAACAAAGATGTTCGCTGGTCGCACTCATTTCAGGGCCAAATTCTGGATCAGAGAACTTAGAATCTACATAACACCTGAAATCGTTTTTCAGCAGGTATTCAACGTCAGTGCCTAGTGGCAAAAAGTCCCACCAGTCGGTTTGGGTTTGTATTTCAAAAGAACTTGCTGATATAAATTGAATAAGAGGCTTACCAAAACGACATTCTTGGGGAGAATAAATTGAAGCGGGGTCATTTGCATCGCAGATAGCGGACACAATCTCGGCGGTACGTTTACTTTGCAGGGAAGCGCATACCTGATAGTGCAACTCAATGTCCACGCCGACCTTGTCAACTTCATCCATTAGTACATCAGCACAAGTAGCTCCGCCTGAAGCGAAATCAAGATAGTGCGAAATCATGGGACCAAATAACTCAGGATTTGTAGCCGAGCCGTAGATGGATAGGTAAATTTCTTCAATTTTAGAATAGTTTACTTCACACTGACTATTATCGATTACAAGCCCCAAATTATTCGGGTAATCGCATGACCAGGAAGGATCAGTAGGGTAGTCATCGTCTGTATCTGGAATTCCATCGCCATCGAAATCTGAACATACTTCCTCCAGGGCTAACTGTTCAGCTCCGAATTGAGCCTCCAGTCTCGCTGCCCATTCAGTACAGTTATAGTCTTTGAGCGGATTATCCGTTACGAATAAGTCCTTTGCCTCATCATCAACTTGAGTAATTTGTGCATCAGTTAACCCTCCTAGATGTTCCTGGATCAGCGCCATCATTTTGTAGTGCTGCTGCTCTCTCAAATAACAAAACTCATCTGGATCGTCAGCACACATCGGTTCGTATGCGTCAAGAATGCCATCAAAATCAGTATCTATAGTATCTTCATAAACCTCTACTCGAATGTCGCCTTCAGTACTGCTATCCGTATTCCATGCATAATCCTCACAGGTATAAACTGGCGTGTAAATACCGACTTCGTTGAGGTTGACCGCGCCGCTAACAGTAATCTCCGGATTATCGTCCACGTCATCCACACAGCTGAGCGTTGGCTCAATGAACTCGCCGGTATGCGGTATGGCCATATCAATGATTTCGGGATCCACAGTAAGATCAGGCGGCACATCATCTTCAGGAAAGGCTATCCGATTACAAATCAATTGAATGTCAGTAATGTTACCACCAAGATAACCATTAATTTTGGCACCAGTCGCCGCATACTCTGCCGGACAACGCGAATACTTGATCTCACCGTCTAGCTGGTTACCCGCCAGCGCACCATAGGCATTATTGTGGGTATCCGCAAACACCTCTTTGATGTCCGAACAGAAATGGCCAAGCTGATTCAGTTTCGAATCTCCTCTTAGGCGCAAGCCTGTGATCAACCTACTCGGACACTCGATTTGAATGACTTCATCGTCATAATAATTGCTATCTTCAAAGAATTCGGGGTGTCCAAGGCCGAGGTCTTGCTGATAGACCGGCGTCCCGGTTGAGCCATCTGCGAGCAATTCAGCACAGGCAAACTGAACTGCATCCACTCCAGTTTCGTTGCCCGATACTATTATATTGGCCCTTATGCCAATCTCAGTCATCAACGTACTATCCGGGCATGCAAAAGAAAGCAGATGTCTAGCTTGGGAATGGTAGATACTACTGCCCAGCGTCGTCTCATCGTTATCCACAACTGCAAACTCGTCACTGTAGACTTCAACTCGGATATCACCTTCCTCGGAACTGACACTATTTCCAGACTCATCTTGACAGGTATAGACCGGCGTATAAACACCGACTGACGAGGGTTCAACTGCACCCTCTACCGTGACTGGCCGATTGCCATCCACATTGTCCACGCAAGTCACTAGAGGTTGAGCGAAGGCACTATCGCGTGGAATCCGGATATCAACCGGATCTAGGGTGATCTCAGGCCGGACACCGTCGTTCTCTGCATCATTTAAGTCTATCCGGTTACAAATCAATTGAATGTCAGTAATGTTGCCACCAAGATAACCATTAATTTTGGCACCAGTCGCCGCATACTCTGCCGGACAACGCGACTGCTTGATCTCACCATCTAGCTGGTTACCCGCCAGCGCACCATAGGCATCATTGTAGGTATGCGCAAACACCTCGTCGATGTCCGAACAGAAATGGCCAAGCTGATTCAGTTTCGAATCTCCTCTTAAGCGCAAACCTGTGATCAACCGACTCGGACACTCGATTTGAATGACTTCATCGTCATAATAATTGCTATCTTCAAAGAATTCGGGGTGTCCAAGGCCGAGGTCTTGCTGATAGACCGGCGTCCCGGTTGAGCCATCTGCGAGTAATTCAGCACAGGCAAACTGCACTGCATCCACTCCAGTTTCGTTGCCCGATACTAGTATATTGGCCCTTATGCCAATCGCTGACATGATCGTACCATCCGGGCATGCAAAAGAAAGTAGGTGTCTAGCTTGGGAATGGTAGATACTACTGCCCAGCGTCGTCTCATCATCCTCAACAATGAAGTACCCACTCAACGTTGAATCTTCAACCACGCTAACTGCTAACGAATAGCTCGCAAAACCTCCAAGACCATCGGAACATGAAAAATCTATGGAGTAGAGATTTGGTTCAAAAGTATCAACATCTTCGAAACCTTGCGTTAACATCTGTTTTGTACCGCGCGGATCAATTTCGCATTCAAAAAGCGGTTCACTAAACGTAGTACCTTGGAGTATTGTAATTAGCCCATTTTCATCAGGCTGATATGGGGATGTGCCGATCGTTATAATCGGATCTACTGGGCTTTTCTCAAAAACTTCAACTATAAAATCATCTATTGCACTGCTAACGGTATTCCCATCTTGGTCTTGGCAACTGTAAACCGGTTTGTAAGTACCTGCTTGCGTTAAATCAATCGGATCGCTGACGTCCACCGGCAGGTTGCCATCTTCAAAGTCTGTGCAAGTTGCAACTGGCATCTCGAACGGCGCATAACCCCCAATCGGGGTGCTGGTGTTCAGGGTGTTTGGCTCGATAGTGAGGTACGGTGCCAAACCAGCGTCACAATCATCCCCCACGCTATTACCGTCGGAGTCCATTTGCAAGGGGTTGCTGACGCTAGGGCAATTGTCGACATTATTAACAAACCCATCGCCGTCTTGGTCCATGGTTGCATTGAAATCGGTACAGATCAGTTTGATATCGCCGATATCACCGTAATTCGAATTCACCCAGACGGAGGCACCTGTGGCCACCTTCCCTGCGCCACAGCGCTGATCGACGGGGCTGCCGCCGGTAGTGCTGCCGTAGGGATCACCAATACCGGTCTCGGCGGTGCCCGCCAGCATTTGTTGCATATCAGAACAGTGGTGGCCAATCTGGTCGACTCGCTGCCCCGCACGTCCGCGGATGCCGGTAATCATGCGGCCAGAGCACGGCAGGCTTTGCGTACTGCCTCTAACCGTGCCGTATTCACTTGCGTAGCCCAAATTACTCTGCGAAACGGGGATTCCGGTGGAGCCATCGGCATTTAAAGGTGAACAGGAAAAGCCCAGACTATCGACCACCTGAGGGTCAAAGCTGGCGTCGAGTTGCGACAGCACACTGTTCTGGGGGCAACTGAAGAGATGCTCCACCGCCGAAGGACTGGGGCCGTCGGCAAAATAATCCAACACTGTGTCGTTAGGTTCGGGGTTCATGGCTGCATTGAAATCGGTACAGATCAGTTTGATATCGCCGATATCACCGTAATTCGAATTCACCCAGACATAAGCACCTGTGGCCACCTTCCCTGCGCCACAGCGCTGATCGACGGGGCTGCCGCCAGTAGTGCTACCGAAGGGATCGCCAAGACCAGTCTCGGCGGTGCCCGCCAGCATTTGTTGCATATCAGAACAGTGGTGGCCAATCTGGTCGACTCGCTGCCCGGCACGCCCGCGAATGCCCGTAATCATGCGGCCAGAGCACGGTAGGCTTTGCGCGCTGCCTCTAATCGTGCCGTATTCACTTGCATAGCCCAAATTACTCTGGGAAACCGGGGTGCCGGTGGAGCCATCGGCATTTAAAGGTGAACAGGAAAAGCCCAGACTATCAACCACCTGAGGGTCAAAGCTGGTGTCGAGTTGCGACAACACGCTGTACTGGGGGCAGGTGAAGTGGTGTTCCACCGCCGAAGGACTGGGGCCGTCGGCAAAATAATCCAATACGGTGACGTGCGATTCGAGGTCCATGGCTGCATTGAAATCGGTACAGATCAATTTGATATCGTCGATATCACCATAATTAGAATTCACCCATATATAAGCGCCTGTCGCCACCTTACCTGCGCCACAGCGCTGATCGACGGGGCTGCCACCGGTAGTACTACCGAAGGGATCGCCGAGACCGGTCACGGAGGTGCCCGTCAGCATCTGTTGCATATTAGAACAGTGGTGGCCAATCTGGTCGACTCGCTGCCCGGCACGCCCGCGAATGCCCGTAATCATGCGGCCAGAGCACGGCAGGCTTTGCGTAATGCCTCTAACCGTGCCGTATTCACTTGCGTAGCCCAAATCACTCTGGGAAACAGGGGCTCCGGTGGAGCCATCGGCATTTAAGAGTGAACAGGCAAAGCCTAGGCTATCGACTACTTGGGGGTCAAAGCTGGCATCGAGTTGCGAGAGCACACTGTTCTGGGGGCAGGTGAAGTGATGCTCCACAGCCGAAGGACTGGGGCCATCGGCAAAATAATCCAACACGGAGACATCCGATTCGAAGGAAATCAAAGACTCGAAGCCAGCAATCAAATGAGCCCCGCTCGCGACACTATTTGCACTGTAGTCTACCCAGTTGAGCACCCAAGTCATATCATCCGTAATCAGGCCTGACGGTACGGTTGCTGTAAAACTGTTGTTCAGCGAGGGGTCGACGCTTGTCGGCAGGCTAAGCAAGACACTTGGTTTGAATAGTGGGATATTTGTATTAGCGACTGTGGGGGCCGAAATACTAAACCACGCCTTTATCTGATCCGTAGAGATGTTCTGTTGATTGGTAATAAAGTTCACCTGAACCTCAAGATCAACACCCTTTGTCACCGTCTCACCATTTGGGGCATCCACTAGCACGCCATTTTGTAAAAAGCTCACTGAGGTCACGTCAATCACAGCATCTTGAGCACGCGCCTGCATGGTAAGCGCTGCAAAAACGATAACGGTTATCAGCGCAAGCCACGATAGATTCGATAGGTTGCTTGATTTATTGCGGTTAAGCATTTTATGTCTCCAGTAAAAACACGGGCTCATGATCAGTTCACTCTGTGGGGCCGAAGGCCTTGGATAGTTGTGGGTAACACGGGACGTTACCAAGTTTGTTGCCTAGTTGGTTACCTAAGGTGCCGGATAAGGGTTGCCGTAGAGGCTACCCGACCATTTCGCACGCAAGGAATTACTCCAGAAGCTAAAACCGAATTTCTCGCGGTGGAACCAGGGCCCGGTATGGCCGCCCCAAAAGCCCTCATGAGAGAGGTTGCTGCAAAACGAGGTCGACATTTTGATCGACCACGGTTTATTAGAACCGGCACCAAAAATGCCTTCAGAGCCCGGTGGGGTACCACAGGCCGCGTGCCCAGCGGGTAGATAGGGAACTTGTTCTTCAGCGCTAAGCATAAAGCTCGCACCGCAATGGGAGTTGGTGCCGCCAGTACAAGGTCCAGCGGCTGAATCAATCGTGCCGGGGTATTTTGCATCCCACT